>CAIOTP010000154.1 GCA_903861235.1 uncultured bacterium
GGGAGCGCCCCGCACATACGGAGATCAGCGAATGGAAAGCTTCAAGGTCGTGAAGGGTTGGATTCGCGAGTTCGTGGACGTGGCCGTGCTGTTCGTGGCCGTCGGCGTGATGGTGCAGATCCTGTTCGGCAACAACGTGCCCTTCTTCAAGGACGTGACCAGCAACCTGATGAGCTTCATCTCTCAGCTCGGCAGCAGCGGCCTTGTCGGTCTGATCGCGCTGTTCGTGATCGTGTGGGTGTTCCAGAAGGAAAAGGCCCACTGATCCGCTGAAGCGTTGAACGAATGACGCACAAGGCCTCCCCTGACGCGGGGAGGCCTTGTCGTTTCAGGGGCCGTCGCCCTTACCCTTGGGTCATGGACTGGATCCGCGCTCCCCTGCTGCTCGTCGGCTCGAACCTTTTCATGACCTACGCCTGGTACGGCCACCTGCGGGACCTGAAGGCCAGGCCGCTCTGGATCGCGGTCCTCGTCTCCTGGGGAGTGGCCTTCTTCGAGTACTGCCTGCAGGTGCCGGCCAACCGCATCGGCTTCCAGCAGTCGGGGTTCTCGCTGCAGCAGCTCAAGGTCATGCAGGAGATCGTCACCATGGCGGTGTTCGCCGTGTTCGCCCTGACCTACATGCGCGAGCGACTCACGCTGAACTTCCTCTGGGCCGGGCTCTGTCTCATCGGGGCCGCCTGGTTCATGTTTCGCGACCTGGGGCAACCCGCATGAAGCCCTCGCCCACCTGGATCTTCGACTTCGACAGCACGCTGGTGGCCGCGGAAGCCCTGGACGAGCTGGCGGAGATCGCGCTCGCGGGCGATGCGGGTCGCGAAACCCGCCTGGCTCGCATCCGTGAGATCACGGCGATGGGCATGGACGGACGCATGAGCATCGAGCGGAGCCTGGGCGAGCGGCTCGCGATGCTCGCGCTTCGGCCGCACATGCTGCCGCCTCTGGTGGACCGTCTTGCGGCGCGATTCGCTCCGAGCGTCTGGCAGGGCCGAGCCCGCCTTGCCGCCATGGCCGAACGCGTGTGGGTGGTCAGCGGCGGCTTCCACGAGTGGGTCGAGCCCGTGATCGCCAGGCTGGGACTGCGGACGACGCAGGTGATCGCGAACCGCCTGCGTCCGACCGCCTCCGGGCTCCTTGAACTGGATCCCGCCGCCTCGCCATGCGCCGTGGACAGCGGCATGGCCACCGCCATCGAGGCGGCGAACCTTGGCCGACCCCGCGTGATGGTGGGCGACGGCATGACCGACTGGCGTGTGCGCGAGCTTGGCGCCTGCGAGCGCTTCGTCTGCTTCACCGAGGTGGTGCGGCGCGACCCGGTGGCGAGCAGGGCCGATGTGGTGGCCGGCAGCCTGGACGACGTGCTGGCTACGGGATAGTTCCGCGATCGATCGCACGCCGTGGCAGGCCGAGCAAGGACTCCAGCATGACCCGCCAAGCGGTGTCGTGAGGAGCGAAGCGAGAGCCCGACTCATTCCGAAGGATGGGGTCACCGAGCGGCAGCGACGAGCGCCAAGCCGAGGCGCATGCGAAGCGTCCGCGTGCGGGTCATGCTGAAGTCCGAGCGGTCGATTTCAAGCTCAAACCGCGAGATCACGACCCCGACGCATCGATGAACACGTCGACCTGCTGGCCCACGTACACCGGCCCGTCGGCCTTCTCCACCTCGTAGATGACCATGAGCACCCGCGTGTCGACGCGTTCGGTCACCAGTCCACGGAGGCTGGTCTTGGGCACCACGCTGGGCTCGATCCTGACGAACTTCAGGTGCAGCTGGGCGGAATCGCGGCCGCGCGTGAACGCCTCGGCGCGGGCACCCTCGCGCACGCGGACGGCGTCGTCCTCGTCCACCTGCACCCGCACATGCATGGGCCCCTCGTCACCGAGCGTGACCATGGCGCTGTCCAGCTTGCCGGCGGTGGCGTATTCGCCCTCGCGCACATCCACCTTCAGCACGGTGCCTGCCAGCGGCGCCTTCACGGTCAGGCGGTCCAGATCGGTGCGGGCCCGCTCCACGGCCGCCTTGGCGGAGGCGACCTCGCGCCGAGCCACTTCCAGATCGGCCTTCCAGGCGCCGGCCTTCACGCGGACGAGCTCCGCGCGGATCTGGTCGAGCGCAGCCTGCGCGGCGAGCATGGCGAAGCGTCGCTGTTCCAGATCCTCCACGCTCGCGGCACCGGCCTCGCGAGCGGCCTTCACGCGGTCGAAGGTGCCTCGGGTGCGCTCGGCCTCCACCTCGGCCGCCTTCACCTTGGCCTCCAGCGGGGGAAGATCCTCGGGTCGGGGCTGGGCGGCCAGGCGCTCCAGGCGGCCTTCCTCCAGCTGAAGGGCGGCGAGCCGCATGGCCAGTTCCGCCTGCCGCTCGTTCATCTCGAGCACGAAGAGCGGCTGGCCCTCGACGACCTTGTCGCCGGGCTTGACCAGGATGCGGTCCACGATGCCCGGCACCGCGGTGCCCACGGCGATCCTCTCGCCGCGGGGCTCCACCACGCCCAGGCCCGCCACGCGACTTTCACCGAGCGTGCTGCGAGAGGGCTGGTTGGGAGGCGCGGTGACGGCGCTCGACGGCGTGAGCAGCCAGGTGACGGCCACGGCGAAGCCGAAGGAGAGGGCGGCGGCGATGGGAAGGAGGCGGCGGAGCATCACGAGGGACCTGAAGGGTAGGCGACTTCCGTGGGAATGCGGTCCTCCACCCGGACCACCACGCCGTCGTCCATCTCGGCGATGCGATCGGCGAAGCCGAAGACCCGCTGGTCGTGGCTGACCACGATCACCACCCTGCCGGGCCGCACGGCCACGCTTCGGAGGAGTTCCATGACCTGATGACCACTGCGGGCATCCAGCGCGGCCGTCGGCTCGTCGCACAGCAGAAGGTCCGGGTCGTGCACCAGGGCACGGGCGATGGCCACCCGCTGCTGCTGGCCGCTGCTGAGCTGCTTGGGCAGCTTGCCCAGGTGCTCGGCCAGGCCGAGCTGACGAAGCATCTCTCCGCCCTTCGCAAGGGCTTCGGACCAGGGCTGTCCGGCGGCCACCAGCGGAACGGCCACGTTCTCGGCGGCGGTGAGGCCCCAGATGAGGTTGTACTGCTGGAAGACGAAGCCGATCCTCCGCAGCCGAAAGGCCAGCAGTTCCTCCGGACGAAGCCTGCCGAGCTCCTGACCCAGCACGCGCACCGAACCACCGTCCGTGCCGAGCAGTCCGGCGATGATGGAGATGAGCGTGGTCTTGCCGCAGCCCGAGGGACCGATGAGCATGGTGAGCTGCCCGGGCTCGGCGTCGAACCGGAGGCGCTTGAGCACATGCTGGCGCACGCCACCGGACTCGAACGATCGCTCGAGCTCGCGACAGTGCACACCCTGGTCTTCGGGTTCCATGGGTCAGTTCCTGAACACGATGGCGGGATCCGCGGTGAGCACGCGGCGGATGGAGAGGAAGCAGCTGGCCACCACCATGCCGTAGATGAACACGCCGGTGCCCACGAACACGGCCACCGGCATGTTCATGCCGCGCAACCCGCCGGTGCCCGGTCCGAAGAACGCGAAGAACACGCTGGCCGCCCCCACACCGAAGGCGAATCCCAGCACCGCCACCACCGAGGCCTGCAGGAAGATCATGCCCAGCACGCTGCGGTTGCCGATGCCGATGGCCTTGAGCGTGGCGAACTGCTTCACGTTCTCAACGCTGAACAGGTAGAAGGTCTGGCCCACCACCGCCACGCCGATGACGACGCCCATGAGGATGGTCACGCCGAAGAACTCGGCCACGCCGGAATAGCGCAGCATCCAGACGATGATCTCCGCCGCGAAGCCCCGGCTGCTGCGGGCCTTCAGTCCGGTCTGCCGCTCGATCTCCCCGGCCACCCGTTCGGGAGACTGGCCCTCCACGGCCTTGGCCAGCACGAAGCTCACGGTGTTGTCGGTCTCGCGGCTCATCTGCACCGCGAGCGACCGCTTGGCGTAGAGCACGGTCTGACCGCCCCAGGCGGGCGGCGCCTTGCAGAAGCCCCCCACCACCGCACGGGTCTGGCCGATCTCGACCTCCTGACCGATCTCCACGGGCAGGTCGGGGAAGTTCTGCTGATATCCGCTGACGTCGAAGATGACGGCGTTGGGCTGATCCAGCGCATGCACGTCGCCCGCCACCATGCGCGCCGCGGGCGCTCCGATGAGCGTGGCATCGTCCACGCCGATGACCAGCACCGGACGGAAGGACCCCTGCCGTGTGCGCACCATGCCCAGCGCCTGGTAGTAGGGCACGGCCCACTGCACGCCCGGCACCGAGCGGACCTGATTCACCACCGCCTCGCGCATGGGATCGGCCAGGTCCAGGATCTCCACGTTGGGCTTCATGACCCAGATGTCGGCGGCGCTGGCCGACTGCACGCCGTAGGTGCTGCTGCGGAGCGCAGACCAGAAGATGGCCGCCTGCTGGCTGATGAGCAGGCTGGCGAAGGCGATGCCCGCGACCAGGGCGAGGTACTTCGCCTTGTCATGGGTGAGCATCGCCAGGGCCACGCGGATCATGGACCATGGATTCGCCGCCAGCGGCTTCCGGGATGCGGCCGGATACCTTGCAGGCGTGCTCAGCCTGGCGGGCCTGGTCAAGCGATTCGATGGCGTCGCGGCGGTCGACGGGCTGTCGCTTCGGGTGGAGCGTGGGCAGGTTTTCGGGCTTCTGGGTCCCAATGGAGCCGGCAAGAGCACCACGATCGGCATGGCCATGGGGCTGCTCCGTCCCGACGCCGGCCGCGTGCAGATCGAGGGCCACGGCGACCCTGCGGAGCCGACCGCACGGCGGGCGCTGGGCGTGGCCCCGCAGGCGGAGGCGCTGTACGAGGATCTGACGGGCATGGAGAACCTGCGCTTCTTCGCCAGGATCCAGGGCGTGCAGGATCCGACGCGCGCCGCCGGTGAGGCGCTCGAACGCGTGGGTCTCTCGCCGCGGGGCCGTGACCGTGTGAAGACCTATTCCGGCGGCATGCGGCGCCGGCTGAACCTGGCCGCGGCCATCGTGCATCGTCCGCCTCTGCTCCTGCTGGACGAGCCAACCGCGGGCGTGGATCCGCAGAGCCGTGCGAGCCTGCTCGAACTGGTGCGGTCCCTGGCGCAGGATGGAGCCGCGGTCCTCTACACCACGCACTACATGGAGGAGGCCGCCAAGCTCTGCGACCGCGTGGGCATCATGGACCGAGGGCGTCTGCTCGACAGCGGAACGGTGGACGAACTGCTGCACCGACACGGCACCGAGACGCTGGTCTTCGTGCAGCGGAACGGTCACGGCGAGGAGCGTGTGGCCACGCGTGACCCCATGACGGTGGTGAGCCAGGCGCTGCAGGCAGGCGAGGTCACGGGCCTGCGGGTGGAGCGGCCGGACCTCGAGACGGTGTTCCTCGCCCTGACCGGACGGAGCCTTCGCGACTGATGCGTGCCGAGTGGGCCATGGCCGCCAAGGATCTTCGCCTGCTGGCGCGCGACCGCACCGGCGCCTTCTTCGTGCTGGGATTCCCCCTGCTGATCATGGTCTTCTTCGGCTCCGTGTTCGGCGGCTCGGGTCCGGGCAAGGGCGCCATTCCCCTGGCGGTGGCGGACCTGGCGGGCACGCCGCTGGCCAAGGCCTTCGCAGGCGACCTGCAGGAGGAGGACTCCCTGCAGGTCGCCTTGACCGGTGACCGCACGGCCGCCGAGGACCTGGTTCGACGCGGCAAGGCGGTGGCCGCCGTGGTGATTCCGGCGGACTTCGACCGCAAGGCCACCTCGTTGCTGCAGGGTGGACGCGTGGAGGTCGAACTGCTCTCCGATCCGGCCCGTGCGGCGGAGAGCGCGCTGCTCCAGGGCATGCTCACCCAGATGGGCTTCCGGACCATGGCCCGCATCTTCGACTCGCCCTCCATGGGCAAGCAGATGATCACGCAGGCCCGGCTCATGATCGCCGCCGCGCCGAACATGAAGGATGACGAAAGGGAGCGGCTTCGCGCACTCCTGGACGCCGCCGAGGACACCGTGGTGAACCGCCAGCCTGGCCCCGCGGGGCCGTCCTCCACGCCTTCGATCGTGCAGGTGCGCGCTTCCGAGCTGGCCCGCGAATCGAACATGCCGCGCAACGCCTTCTCGATCACCTTCCCGCAGGGCGTGGCATGGGGCCTGATGGGATGCGTGGTGGCCTTCGGTGCCAGCTTGGCGGAGGAGCGGCGGCGAGGCACCCTTCTGCGGCTGGTCACGGCTCCCCTGACCGCGCTCCAGATCCCGCTGGGCAAGTTCATGGGGTGCTTCATGGCCAGCATGACGGTGATCGTGGTGCTGACGGCCTTCGCGGTGGCGGCACTGGGCGTGCGCGTGGGCAGTCTTTCCATGCTCATGGCCGCGACGATCGCAAGCGCCTACGCCTTCAGCGGTCTGGCCGTGGGCATGGCGGGCTTCTTCCGCACCGAGGGCGGCGCCCGCAGCGCCGGCAACGCCGTGGTGCTGATCCTGGCCATGGTGGGTGGCGGCACCATCCCGCTGGCCTTCATGCCGCCCTTCCTCCGCACGGCGAGCGCCGCAAGTCCCTTCAGCTGGTCCATCTTCGCGCTGGAGGGTGCGGTGTGGCGCGGCCTGGGCTGGATGGACATGGCGCCGTCGCTCCTGGTGCTCTGGTGCCTGGGCACCGCGGGCCTGGCCGTGGCCACCCTGGCCATTCGCAAGGGCGAGGCCTGAGGCATGGCGAGCCGCGCCAAGCCCCACCACCGCTGCTGGTGGTGCGGCACGGACCCGCTCTACGTGGACTATCACGATCATGAGTGGGGCGTGCCGGTCCGTGACGACCAGGAACTCTTCGTGAAGCTGGTGCTCGACGGCTTTCAGGCAGGCCTCTCGTGGATCACCATCCTGCGGCGGCGTGCCGGCATCCTTGCCGCCTTCGAAGGACTGGATCCCTGGCGTGTGGCCCGCTACGGCGCCAAGGACACCGCCCGCCTGCTCCGCGACGACCGAATCATCCGGAGCGGTGCCAAGGTGCGATCCGCCGTCGCCAACGCCAGAGCCTGGTGCGACCTGATGGATCACGGTGGCAAGCACGCGTTCCGTGACCTGGTCTGGGAACCCACCGGACACCGGGTGCTGGTGAAGCGGCTGCGGCGCCGCGGACAGGTCCCTGCACGCACCCCCGAGAGCGAGATGCTGGCGAGGCGCCTGCGTCAGTCGGGCTTCTCGTTCTGCGGCCCGGTGATCTGCCACGCGTTCATGCAGGCCGTGGGCTGCGTGAACGAGCACCTGGTCGGCTGCTTCCGCCACACGGAGGTGACTCGGCTCGCCCGCACGCAGGGCCTGGCCTGAGTCACTCGTCGGACTTCTCCTCCGCGGCGGAGTGCATGAGATCCGCAGGGGTCTCCACCAGCCGACCTAACCTTCGAAGCTCGGGCAGCCACCAGGCCACACCCACGGTGACGAGCAGCGTGCCCACACCGCCACTGACGACGCTCGTCACCGGTCCCAGCCATGTGGCCACCATGCCGCTCTCGAAGCCACCGAGCTCGTTGCTGCACTCGATGAACACGCTGTTCACGGCGGTGACACGGCCGCGAAGGTGGTCCGGCGTGCGGGCCTGAACCAGCACGTGCCGGATCACCACGCTGACGTTGTCCACTGCGCCTCCCGCGGCGAGCGCCAGCACGCTCAGCCAGAGATTCCGGCTGAGGCCGAACACGATCATGCTGATCCCGAAACCCACCACGCTCCACAGCAGCGCGGGCCCCGCACGCCGGAACTCCGGTCGCAGGGCCATGCCGCCCGCCATGAAGAGGGCTCCGGCGTAGGGTGCGGCCTTGAGCACCCCCAGACCGAACGCGTCGGTCTGCAGGATGTCCGTGGCGTAGATCGGCAGCAGCGCCGTGGCACCGCCGAAGAGCACGGCCAGCAGGTCGAGCGTGATCGCACCCAGAATGGCACGATCCTTCCGGATGTGAGCGAAGCCCTCGAACATGCCTCCGGGGGTCCACGCCGGAGCCGCCGCCGCCGCACCCCGAGGACGCAGGCCGGACGCGAGCATGGCGAACGCCATGCAACCGGCGGCGGCGACCGAGTACACGACCCACGCCTTGCCCGACATGGCGAGCACAAGACCGGCCGCAAGCGGTCCTCCGATGGCGCAGACCTGGAAGATCGCGCTGTTCCAGGTGACCGCGTTCTGGAAATGCGAGGGCTCCACCAGCGACGGAAGCAGGCTCTGTCGCGTGGGCATGTTGAATGCCCGGACGCAGCCCGCCAGGGCCAGGCCCACGTACATCACCCAGAGCGGGGCCTCGAACAGGCTCGCCAGCGCCATCAGCGTTCCCGTGGCGGTGAACCCCAGCTGCGTGACCGCCAGCAGCCGATGTCGCCGCACACGGTCCACCACCTGCCCAGCCGGAAGCGCCAGCACCACCACCGGCAGCGCGCGGGCCAGTCCCACCAGACCCAGATCCATCGGATTGTGCGATCGCTCCCACACATCCCAGAGCACGGCCGTGGCCAGCATCTGCATGCCGAAGCCGCCCAGCAGAACCCCGGCCGCGAACCGGCGATAGTTCGGCTGGCTCCAGGCGATGCACCAGTGCGATCCGCGGTCTGCCGCGGCGCTCACGAGACGGTCCGCGGCGAAGCGGGGCTCATGCCAGCTTCAGGCGGTCGCCCAGCTCCCCATGGAACTTCCGCATGGCATCCCGGGTGTCCACCACCAGCTTGGCATGCTTGGCCACCATGGACCAGTCCACGGCGGAGTGCGCCGTGGAGACGAGCACCAGGTCGTACTGCTTCAGCGTCTCGGGCGTGAGCGGCACCGACTTCATGTGCAGGTCGAACGAACGCCCGGCCTTGGTCTGGGCGCAGTGTGGGTCGCTGTAGTCCACCTTGGCGCCGCGGTCGAGCAGCAGATAGATGAGCTCGAAGCTGGGGCTCTCGCGCACATCGTCGATGTCGGCCTTGTAGGCCAGGCCCAGCACCAGCACCTTGCTGTCCTTCACGGGCTTGCCGTGGTTGTTCAGGTGCTCCGCCACACGGTCGACCACGTAGTGCGGCATGTTCGTGTTGATCTCGCCCGCAAGCTCGATGAAGCGGGTGAAGCGACCATGCTCACGAGCCTTCCAGGTCAGGTAGAAGGGGTCGATCGGGATGCAGTGTCCACCCAGACCGGGACCCGGGAAGAACGGCATGAAGCCACGGCTTGGTCGCCGCGGCACGGATGACTTCCCAGACGTCGATCTGCATCGGCTCCAGGATGGCCTTGAGCTCGTTCACCAGCGCGATGTTCACGGCGCGGAAGGTGTTCTCCAGGATCTTCGCGGCCTCGGCGACCTCGGCGGTGGACACCGGCACCACCTCGGCGATGCCCTTGCGGTAGACCGCGCACGCCAGCTCGGTGCTGGCGGCGTCCAGGCCACCGCACAGCTTGGGGATGGTGCGCGTGTTGTGGCTCTTGCGACCCGGGTCCTCGCGCTCGGGGCTGAA
>CAIOTP010000155.1 GCA_903861235.1 uncultured bacterium
GGAATCTATTCCTCGCCCTTTCGCCACTCCTGGGTTGCCCCAGGCGTTCGACTTGCATGTTTTAGCCATGCCGCCAGCGTTCAATCTGAGCCAGGATCAAACTCTTCACTTGAGTTCGTTGCATATGCGGGACAAGCCCGCTTGGCTTCGAATTTGGAAGGTGACCCGGCACACCGGATCCACGAATGGATCCGGCCGGTCTTCATCATCGCTTCAACAGCGATGTCCGGCGGGCGAACCCGCCGGTTTTCAAAGGACACGTCCCTGCCTGCCGGCGAACCGGCAAGACAAGGCCTGTTGAATTGACCAAATCTGGCTATTCACGGAGGACGTGTCCGACCAAGTGCTGTGACACTTGGACGCTGCCCAATTGGGCAGTCGGCCTTTCCGCACGGGCCGTGACCCATGCGAATCAGCCGCACATCCTCGCGGCGTCATCCAACTGTTCACTTGTCAAAGAAAGCGGCGGTTCCCGCAGGGAGAAACGCCGGGTCGATGAGTGTAACGAGATTCGCCGGCCTGTCAATCCCCATCCCCGCCAGGACGAGCTCCATGTGGAAAACCTTTCCGGGCGATCTGCTTGCCCGGGCTCGAATTTGTGCATAACTCATTTGCTTGAATGGTTTTATGCATCGCGATCCGCCACGGCGACCACCGCGGCAGAAACGGACGCCGCCCCAGCTTCTCGAAGCAGGATGGCCATGGCCCGGAGGGTGGCTCCCGTGGTTCGAATGTCGTCCACCAGGAGCACGTGTCGGCCCAGGACCCGTGCACCGCGCCGCAGACGCAGGCTCGAACCCCGCCGCAGCCGCTCGTGCCGCGCGAGGCCGGCCTGCCTCACGCGCCAGCGGGTGCGGGCCGCGCGGGTGATCCGGACGCCCAGACTGCTCGCCACGCCCTCTGCAAGCACCGCCGCGTGATCGATGCCTCGCATCAGCCGCCGCACCGGTGACGCGGGCACGGGCACCACGCACCACCCCTGAGCTGGCGGCTCCAGACGCAGCATCGCCTGGCGCCCGAGCTGCCGGCCCAGATGCAGGAGCACGGCATGATCGGCACGGTCCTTCGATCGACGAAGCAGTGCGTCCAGGGGCGGTCGGAATCGAGCCAGGCGAACGAACGACACCAGACCCGCCAGAGTCTCGCAGCCTGCGCACCGGGGCCCCTGCCCAGGCGTCACCCGCTCAGGCATGCCGACTTCACTCGCCAGGGGGCGGCCGCATCGCATGCACCAGGCAGCGTCCTCCGCCAGCGACACCGCGGAGGCCACCACCGTCTCGGGCCGATTCGCGGCCCGTCCCAGACACGCTCGCTCGAGCAGCCGGATGCCGCGCAGCACGCTGGTCAGCCCATGCCTTCTCCGCATGGGCGCAGGGTGACACCTCGGATCCGGGGATCCACGACATCGGGCCCTTTTTCCTGAGAATCAGTCCTTCAGACGCCGGCCATCTTCCGCAGCACGAAGTGCAGGATGCCGCCGTGCCGCAGGTAGTCCACCTCGCCCGGCGTGTCCACGCGGCAGAGCACCGTGAACTGCTTCACGCTGCCGTCGGGCCTGGTGGCCTTCACCTGCAGATCCTGTCGCGGCTTCAGGTCCGCCGGCACCTGCACGTCGAAGGTCTCCGTGCCGTCCAGGCCCAGGCTCGCCGCCGTCTCGCCGGCCTTGTAGGTGCAGGGCAGCACGCCCATGCCCACTAGGTTGCTGCGGTGGATGCGCTCGAAGCTCTCCGCGATGACGCACTTCACGCCCAGCAGCGCGGCGCCCTTCGCGGCCCAGTCGCGGCTGCTGCCCATGCCGTAGTCCTTGCCCGCCAGCACCACCAGCGGCGTGCCCGCCTTCCGGTAGCTCTCGGCGGCGTCGAAGATGAACTTCTCCTTGCCGCCGTCGGTGAAGTCGCGCGTCCAGCCGCCGGTCTTCTCCGGCGTCATGCGGTTGCGGATGCGGGTGTTGGCGAAGGTGCCGCGCGTCATCACGCGGTCGTTGCCACGGCGGCTGCCGTAGCTGTTGAACATGCTCACCGCCACGCCGTGCTCCTGCAGGTAGCGGCCCGCGGGCGAATCGGCCTTGATGTTGCCGGCCGGCGAGATGTGGTCGGTGGTCACGCTGTCGCCGAGCGAAGCCAGGCAGCGGGCGCCGTGGATCGACCCGATCGTGCCCGGCTGCCGCGTCATGCCCTCGAAGTAGGGCGGGTTCTGGATGTAGGTGCTCCTGGCGTCCCATCCGTACATCTCGCCCGCCTTGGTGGGAATGCCCTGCCACGCGGCGCCGCCGTCGAACACCTCGGCGTACTCCTTCTCGAACTGCGCGCGGGTCACGTTCTTCGCCACGGCCGCGTCCACCTCGGCCTGCGTGGGCCAGATGTCCTTCAGGAACACGGGCTTGCCGTCCTTGCCGGTGCCCAGCGCGTCCTTTGAAAGGTCGATGTCCACCGTGCCGGCGATGGCGTAGGCCACCACGAGCGGCGGGCTGGCCAGGAAGTTCGCCTTCACGTCCTGGTGCACGCGGGCCTCGAAGTTGCGGTTGCCGCTGAGCACGCTGGCCACCAC
>CAIOTP010000156.1 GCA_903861235.1 uncultured bacterium
CGGAGCGCCAGAAGATCACGCTGAGCTCGTTCATCACTCCCGACGTCTCGGACTTCAACAACTACATGATCCTGACCCGCCTGGAGTGGTCCATGAAGATCGACTACATGAGCGGCCTGAGCCTGGTCGGCGGCCTCCGCGACCAGTATCAGAGCCCGGTCAAGGCCGCAGGATCCAACACCAACGACCTGCGCGTGTACCTGGGCTTCAAGCTCGACATCTGATCCCCGAACCGGAGAACTTCCATGAAGATCATCGACGAATTCAAGGCCTTCGCCGTCAAGGGCAACGCGCTCGACCTGGCCGTGGGCGTGATCATCGGCGCCGCCTTCGGCAAGATCGTCAAGAGCATCGTGGACGACATCTTCAACCCGGTCATCGGCATGCTGATCGGCGGTGTGGACCTGTCCAACATCAAGATCACCCTCAAGAAGGCCGTCGAGGCGGACGCGGCGAACAACGTGGCCGCGAGCCCCGAGGTCGCCGTGCGGATCGGCACCTTCCTGAACATGTGCATCGAGTTCCTGATCGTGGCCTGGGCGGTGTTCCTGCTCGTGAAGGCGATCAACCGGCTGGCCGAGAAGACCGGCGTGCCGCTGAACCAGCCGCCGAAGGCCTGAGCCGGTCTCGACGGGCATGCCGGCGGCGGCGAGGTCGCGTCGCCACGGGACAGCCCCTATCTTGCCCGCATGCCACTTCCCCACCTGACGGATGAACAGGTCCGCACCTGGACGCGCGAGCAGAAGGACCGCTGGTGGCTGGAGAACGTTTACCGCGGGAACATGCCGCAGCTCACGCTGCGCGCCGCCCTGACCGGATTCTTGGTGGGCGGCGTGCTGAGCGCCACCAACCTCTACATCGGCGCCAAGACCGGCTGGACGCTCGGCGTGGGCGTGACCAGCGTGATCATCAGCTTCGTGGTGTTCCGCGCCATCTCGCGCCTCGGGATCGTCAAGGACCTCACCATCCTGGAGAACAACGCGGTGCAGTCCATCGCCACCGCCGCCGGCTACATGACCGGCCCGCTGATCTCCGCCCTGATGGCGTACATGTTCATCACCAACAAGCCCATGGCCATGCATCAGATGGTGCTCTGGAACATCCTGGCCAGCATCCTGGGCGTGCTGGTCGCGTTTCCCATGAAGCGGCGCTTCATCAACGACGAGCAGCAGCCCTTCCCCGAGGGCCGCGCCGCAGCCGTGGTGCTGGATTCGCTCTATCCGGACGCGCCCCGCGGCGGCACCCTGCACATGAAGGACAACATGCCGGTGCAGCATCCGCCGGCAGCGCGAGACGGAGGCGTGGACATGGGCGTGTTCAAGGCCAAGGCCCTGGCCTGGGCCGCGGCCGCAGGTGCCGTGCTGCAGATGCTGGTGGCCAGCGGCTACATGGCCATGCTGCAGATCCGGCTCCTGGGAACGGCGAGGGCCAAGGAATCCCTCTGGAAGCTGCCAGAGCGGCTGGACGAGTGGGTGCACCACAAGCTGTCCAACCTGGGGTGGTCGCTCAGCACCAGGATCAACGGGCTTTCCCTGGAACAGCTGGGCGTGACCGTGGCCTTCGACCTGAGCATGATCGGTGCGGGCGGCCTCATGGGCATGCGGATCGCCAACAGCCTGGTGCTGGGCATGCTGGCGAACTTCGTCGTCATCGCCCCGCTCATGATCCAGGCAGGTGAGATCGTCCCGAAGAACCTGGCCCAGATCGTGCAGTCCGGCGGCGGCTACGACATGTCGGCCGCCATCTTCGGTCGACCTCACCTGACCAACAGCTGGTGTCTGTGGTGGGGCGTCGCCATGATGGTCACCGCCAGCATGGTGGGCCTGTTCGCCAAGCCCAAGGTGCTGCTGTCGGCGTTCGGCGGGCTCCTCAGCTTCGGCGGCCGCAAGGCCCGGACCGAGGACTGCGTCCGCCACATCGAGCTGCCGCTCTCCTGGAGCTTCGTGGGCATCCCGGTGTTCAGCGCCATCATCATCGGACTCAACTGGTGGTGGTTCGGCGTCAATCCCTGGCTCGGGACGCTCTCCATCCCCTTGATCATCGTGCTCACACTGATCGCGGCCAACGCCACCGCGCTCACCAGCACCACACCCACGGGCAGCCTCTCCAAGATCACGCAGTTCACCTTCGGCGCCATGCAGCCCACCAACCCGGCCACCAATCTGATGACCGCGGGTGTGACCACCGAGGTGGCCAGCAACGCCAGCAACCTGCTCATGGACATCAAGCCCGGCTACATGCTGGGTGCCAAGCCCCGGCAGCAGGCCTGGGGGCACTGCATCGGCATCTTCGCCGGTGCGCTGGCCAGCACGCCGCTGTTCTATCTGCTGTTCCTGAACAAGTGGACTCCCGAGGGACCGTCCATCGAGACCACCATCACCGACGCCTGGGCCGTGCCCGGCGCCATCCAGTGGGCCGCGATCAGCAAGGTGATCGAGGGCATGGGCAAGGCCGGCGAAATGACCTCCACGATCGTCACCGGCCCCGACGGCATCGCCAAGTTGTGGGGCGTGCTTCCCGTATCGGCAGCCTGGGCCATGCTGGCCGGCGCCATCCTGGCGCTGATCCTGGAGGTCGTCCGGATCGCCAGGCGGGGTCGCTTCCCCATTTCCGCCGTGGCCATCGGCCTGGGGGTGGTGCTGCCGCCCGAAAGCACCATCATGATGTGGCTGGGCGCGGCCCTGTTCACGTTCTTCGAGCGGAAGTACCACGAGCGCGTGGGCGAGTTCGGCCACCGCCTCTGGGTCGAGTCCAAGGAGGCCGTCTGCGCCGGCCTCATCGCAGGCTGGGCGCTTCTGGGCATCGGCGACGGCATCATCGCGGCCGTCACGGATTTCCCCGAGACCGAAGCCCAGGTCGCCAAGCTGGTGAAGGCCGCGGAGAACGCCGAGCCGGCCGCCAAGCCCTGAGCCTCAGTCCGCGGATTCCTCCGCCAGGGCCGCGTCGTCGTCCGCATCGCGCGCGGTGATGGCCACGTCCAGGTCGCTCACCAGCCGCCAGGCGTGCTCGACCAGCGTGTCGATCGCTCGCATCGCGTCCAGGTGGGCGTTGGCGTCGCCCACGCTCACCTTGCCCTCGCCGGTCGCCTCGAGCGTGCCCAGACGCGCGGCCTGACGCCGCCGCCCCGCCTCGCGCACCAGCTTGCGCATGGCGGCGCTCGGAGCCTCGCCCTTGGGGGCCTCCAGCCAGGTGGCCGCGGCCAGCACGCCCGCGCTCGCCCGCTCCACGAAGTCATGGAAGCTGCTGTGGGGATTGGGCGGTGGCTTCAGGTCGTCCCGCTGCAGCAGCCGGCGGATCGCCTTCACATGCTCGAGCGCCTGAAGGCTGGCCACCTGCCGCTCCATGTCGTGGGTGGACAGGCCCTCGGTGCCCGCGGTGGACGCGGCCACACGCAGCGAACGGCCTGCATTGCGCAGGTCGTCCAGAAGCGCGGTCGCCGGCGCCGACTGTCCGTGCATGCGGGCGTCCGCGGCCCGCAGCGCCACCGCACCCATGGCCGCCACGCCGCGGCGCAGGCCTTCCAGCACCACCGTGGGCACGCCACCACCGATCTCGTCGATGTGCCGCAGCAGTGCAGGTCCACGATCGGGCACCCAGGCCACCAGCAGCCGCGAAAGCGGCCGGGCCAGCAGGCATCCGGCCACCGCGCCCAGCACCGTGAAGGACGTGTGGAACACCGCCAGCGAGATGGCGCCGTTGCCGCCACCCCACCGCTGAGCGAGCGTCTCCAGCAGCTGGAGCGTTGGCAGAGCCACCAGAGCCGCCACCACCGAGATGCAGATCCACGCCACACCCACGCGGGCGCCGGCCGCACGCGAGAACGGAACCACCAGCAGCGCGGTGCTGGTGGTGCCCACGCTCGCACCCACCACGAACGGTGCGGCCACGCGAAAGCTCACGCCTCCCTCCACCAGCGCACTCATGGCGATGGCGATCGGCGCGGCGCTCGACTGCATGATGGTGGCCGCCAGCGCTCCGGCGGCCAGAAGGGCCAGCTCCGAACCCAGTCCGCTGCCCGAGGCGTCCATCAGCCCGAGCGACGTCACCAGCGGCGCCATGACCGGGCGCAGCAGGTTCAGCCCCGCCAGCAGCAGCCCGAATCCGGCCATGAATCCGCCCGCGTCGCTCACCCGACCGCGGCCCAGAAACCGCAGCAGCGCGCCCACCAGAAGCATGGGCATGAACCACGGGAACCAGGCCCGGCCCACGCCGGTCAGCGCCACGAGCCACGAGGTGCTGGTGGTCCCCACGGTGGCACCCGCCACGATGCCGATGGCCGCCACCAGCGAGACCAGGCCCGCGGCGGCGAAGCCCATGGTGGCCATGATCGTGGCGCTGCTCGCCTGCATGGCCACGGTCATGGCCACGCCCAGCGCGAGTCCCGCCCACGGGCCGCCCACCGTGCGCTGCAGGCGTGCTCGCAGCGCCTCGCCGCTGAGCTGCCGCAGCGATTCGGTCATCAGGCTCATGCCCAGCAGGAAGGCCCCCACGCCTCCGGCCGCCTGCGCGGCGTCGCTCCAGGGCGTCGCCGAGGCTTGCGCCAGCGTGATCATCTCCGGAAGGTACCCCACGCCAGGGGTTGCCACCAGCGTGCCAGCGCCTCGCGTCGGTCGGCAGGAACGGCGTAGGCGTCGGCGCTGGCCTCGGCGAAGGCGCTCATGGCCTGCATGCGGCCGCGGTCGTCCGCGGCGAGCCGGAAGCGCTGCAGCCACTCGGCCGACCGCTTCCACGCGACGACTCCCACCGGAAGCGGGAGCTCCAGCACCTGACGCGCGCTCAGCTTGATGGCCTTGGGCGAGAGCCCCGCACCCGCGTGCCGCCACCACGCCACCGCACTGCACGCCGGCGAGAGCACCGCCGCCGCCAGCAGCCAGAGCTCGGCGGCATCGTGGGGCAGAAGCCGGATCACGGGCACCCCCGGCGCCAGCTCGCCGAAGGGATCGACCACCGCCTCGATCACCGGCGTCTGGGTGGCCACCAGGATCTTGGGATGGAGCGCATCGCTCAGCCAGCCTCGCATGACCGGCCGCGAGAGCAGCGCCGGCACACGCGCCGCAGGGTGCTGGAAACTGCGGCCCAGCAGCCGCGCCGGACGTTCGCCCCAGTGGGAGCAGTTCCAGCCGATCAGTCCGGTGGTCAGCACGGGCAGCCGGTCCATGCGGGAGGCTCCGCGATCGATCGCGGCGGTGCGCGGCCGCAACGCGTTCAGCCCGCGTCCGGCATGCCGATCGTCGCAGAGGGTGCCTCGCATGCCATAGAACTGGTCCCGAAAGTCCGCTGTGGCGCTCGCCAGGTCCCCCACCACGCCTGCGTGCACCGGCTCGAGCGCCGGCACCCCGGCACCGGCCGCCGCCGCCGCGCTCCATCGCCCCCTCCAGACGGCCCAGGGCAGCGCCGTGGTGACCTGGCCCTCCATGCCCAGGGGTGTCTGCCCCTGCCCACCGCTCCTTCGCACCAGCGTCAGCGCCGCCACTCGCGTGCCCGCGTCGAACACGAACCGGTCGTCCATCCACACACCGGCCAGTTCCGCCAGTTCGCTCACCGCGCGCCGCACAGGCTCCGCACTGGCCACGGCCAGCATGGATCGCGGCAGCACCACGCAGGCACGACCACCCGCCCGCAGGGACCGGGCGATCAGCAGCAGGAACGCGGCCGCGGGGTCCGCGTAGCCCCCCACCGCCTCGCCGAAGCGCTTCCGCCAGCGTGACGCCGTGGCACGGTCGATGGTGGTGCCCTTCTTCAACTGGCCCAGGAAGGGAGGGTTGGCCACCACCGCGTCAGCCTGCAGCCATCGGGGCGTCACGGCCGTGGCGTCCGCCACACGGATGTTCGCCCGGACCACGCGTTCGATCGCCGGACCGCCACCGAGCAGCGACGCGAGGCGTGTCCGGGCCACCTCGGCGGTCTCCCGGTCGATCTCCACGCCACGAAGGGATCTGGCCACGGCCAGCGGATGCCGACCCTTGGCCAGCAGCGTCTTCGCCGCGGCCACCAGCAGATTGCCGGTGCCGCATGCGGGATCGAGCACGCTCGGCACGCCGCGGCGATCCCGCGACCACGGCGCCAGCGCCGCTTCCGCCACACGCTGCGCCAGTTCGGGTGGCGTCATGAAGGCGCCCCGACGCCGTCGAAGCTCGGGATCGCGCCGCAGCGTCTCCTCGTGCGCCTCGCCCAACCATGCCAGGTCGCCGCCGGCGCCCGCTTTCGCTACCGTTCGACCCATGTCCAGTGGAATCTACGCGCATCCCGACCTGTACGCCGCCTTTCACCAGCTCGAGCCCGAACTTGTCGACGCGGCGCTGGACTGGGCGCGGCGTGCGGTGCGCCCCGCCAAGGCTGGCCTGCGTCGCCGTCGCCCGCCGGGCACCGGACTGAAGCATGTCCACCGCGTGTACGAGCCTGGTTGCGGTCCCGGCCAGTGGCTGGCGGTCTTCGCGCGCATGGGGTGCCAGGTCTTCGGGCTGGACATGGAGCCGGCCATGGCGAGGTCGGCGCAGCTCGCGGTGCAGCGAGCCACCGTGTACGCGGGCGACATGTCCGCTCCGCCGTCCGAGCTTCTGGAGGAGGCCACCGCGGAACCGTTCGACCTGGCCTTGAACCTGCACGGCACGGCCGGCCACCTGCCCTCGCTCGAGGCGGTCGAGCGGCACCTCCGCTCCGTCTGGCTCATGCTGCGGCCCGGCGGCGTCTACCTGTGGGGCCTCACCGTGCGAAGCGGACGGAAGTCCAGCGAGCCCATGGTGCTCGGCGAATATGGTCCGCGCCCGGTGGCGGGCGGCGGCATGGCCTCGCTTCGGAGCCTCTCGCTGGGCGCAGCGGCCGGAAGCCCCTACGAGCGCATCCAGCACCTCATGATGACCTTCGGCGTGAAGGACGCCGGCCCCCTCATCGCCGAGACCTACGACCTCGTCACCTTTCCATTGCCGTGGGTGAAGCGGGCCCTGCGGCACACCGGTCCCTGGCAGCTGGTGGAGGCGCGTTCCATGCTCGCGGACGGTTTCCCCAGGATCCGCCTCGGACCGGAATCGAGCGACGTCACGCTGGTCCTCCGCAAGTGAAACAGGGACGGGCCACCCGTGCCGCCACCCGGAAC
>CAIOTP010000157.1 GCA_903861235.1 uncultured bacterium
ACCTGCCGGATCTGGTTCCGCGAGAGCGAGACCATGGGCTTCGCCAACCCCAACGCCATGACGCTGGCCACGGTGGACGCCCAGGGACGCCCCCACGCCCGCATCGTGCTGCTCCGAGGTTTCGGCGAGCAGGGCGCCACCTTCTTCACCAACCGCGAGAGCGACAAGGGTGTGCAGCTGGCGGCCAACGCGCACGCGGCCCTGCTCTTCCACTGGGACCGCGAACCCATCGGCCGGCAGATCCGCATCGAAGGCCGCGTGAGCGTGGCCCCTGACGCCGACAGCGACGCCTACTGGAACAGTCGCCCGCGCGAGAGCCAGATCAACGCATGGGCCAGCCAGCAGAGTCGTCCCGTGGAGAATCGCGCGGCCCTTCAGCGGGCCCAGTCCGAACTGGAGCGGCGCTTCCAGGGGCAGCCGGTGCCCCGGCCACCGCACTGTGGCGGCTACCGGGTCTCGCTCGACCGGATCGAGTTCTGGCAGGGCGACAGGTATCGGCTGCACGACCGCATCGTGTACGCACGCACCGCCACGGGCTGGAGCGTGCAGCGGCTCAGCCCCTGAATCAGGCGGCCACTTCTTCGCTTCGCGGAGCGCCCCATCGGCGCGGCTCCCGGCGCGGCGGCACCCAGCCACCCACCACGCGCACCTCGCCCAGCGCTCCCAGCGTCTGACGCAGCCGATCGACCAGCATGCGGGAGGGCACCACTCGCACGCCGCGCACCAGCAGCACGGCGTCGCGGCCGTCCTCCATCTCCACCCGCAGCACCGTCTCCACGGGTCGGCCCTTGAGCACCTCGCCGCTCGCCGAGGCCTGACGCAGCAGCCCGCCCACCATGCGCCACACCGTGCCGAAGGGCTCGTCGCCCTCCGCGGTGCCGGCGCGCAGGCGGATCTCCAGTCGGGTGGCCAGCTGCTCCTGCGCCTGCTCCAGCGGAATCAGCCGGTTCACGATGATGCTGGGCTCCGCTCGCTTGCGGTCCACCACCCCCACCACCACCACCGGCCGGTCCATCTGCAGGTGCTCGCCGCACTTGGCGAAGTCGTCGGGGAAGAGCACCCCGTCGATCTGTCCATGCCGGTCCGCCAGCGTCATCATGGCCATGCGGCGACCCGGCTCGCGCCCCTTCTGACTCACGGTGGGCCGGATGCGCGTCACGATGCCCGCCATGACCACCGGCGCGTCGGCCTGCAGATCCGCGATCGCCGGCGTCTCGGCCGTGCAGAAGGCCTGCACGATCCAGCGGTGCTCGTCGAGCGGATGCCCGCTCACGTGGAAGCCGATGGCCTCCTTCTCCATGTTCAGCGTGGTCATGCGGTCCCAAGGGGCGGCCTGCTTCAGGCTCGAGGCCGCCTTCGGGCCCGTGGGCCCGGGTTCCTCGATCGCGCCGAACATGTTCAGCTGTCCGCTGCGGCGGTCGCTGGCCTCGGCCTGTCCCGCCTGCACCGCGTCGGGAATGGTGGCCACCATGGCGGCCCGGTTCGCCTGCCCGTGCAGACTGTCGAAGGCGCCACCCTTCACCAGCGCCTCGATCGTGGCTCGGTTCACGGCCCGCAGGTCCACGCGGCCGCAGAAGTCGTGCAGGTCGCGGAAGGGGCCGCCCTTCGTGCGCTCCTGCACGATCGCCGCGATGGCCGCCGTGCCTGCGCCCTTGATCGCCTGCAGCCCGAAGCGAACGTGCCCGTGGCACGCGTCGACCGGCTCGCCCTCGGCGTACACCACCGCGAAGTCGGCCGCGCTCAGGTTCACGTCCGGGGGCTTCACCTCCACGCCCACATGCGGCTTCGTCGGGGTGCTGTCCGGCCACGGGCAGCGGCGGCAGTCCTCCAGATAGACGGCCCATTCCTCGATCTTGCGCGCCTGGCTCTCGAAGCTGAGCACGCTGGCCATGTAGAAGGCGGGGAACCAGGTCTTCAGGTAGGCGGTCTGATAGGCCACGATCGCGTAGCCGGTGCTGTGGCTCTTGTTGAAGCCGTAGCCCGCGAACC
>CAIOTP010000158.1 GCA_903861235.1 uncultured bacterium
ATCTCCTCCAGGATCGCTTCGCAGGCGGCGTCGCCGCGCGCTCGCAGGTCGGCCACCTGCTCCGGCGTCAGGTCCGTCCACGATCGGGCGAAGGGCTCGCGCAGCGTCTGCAACTTGCCGGCCAGCACGGCGTCGAACTGCGGCACCACGCCGCTCAGGATGGCCTTGGGTGGCGTGACGCCCCGCCGCAGACCCTCCTGCAGCACGGCACGCTGATCCTGGAGCGAGCGAGGCACGGCCTGCAGGCGCGCCAGGTGATGGCGCAGGTCGTCCGCCCGGGCCATGGGCACCCGCTCGTGCATCTGCGGCACGCTCTGCTGCGGTCCGCCGAGCGGCCCCACCAGGAGCAGGTGTCCGCCGAAGCGATGGCCGTCGAACTCCATCTGCAGGTCGCGAAGCACCACCTCGGCGTCCAGGCGGTCGCGTTCGTCGAGGGCCGCCAGGTCGACGGCCTTGAGACGTTCGAGCAGCCTGCCCACCTCGGCGTGGCGGCGTTCGAAGCCGGCCAGCGAAAGGTCCATGATCCGTGTGGGGTCGGTCGGCCGGCCCTTGGCCAGCGCCTCCAGGGGATCCTCCCGGTCGCGGAAGGCCTGGATGGCGTCGAAGGTGTCCATGAGCTGCTGGCGCGAGGGCGGGGCCTGGCCCGCGGAGAGCAGCAGGGCCAGGGTGAGCAGGAGGGAGCAGGTTCGGGCCATGGCGGAACCGTACCGCGCCGAGGCCGCTACGCTCGCCTCGTGAGCGCCATGGTCACCATCACGCTGGGTCACAGCCCCGATCCGGACGACGCCTTCATGTGGTGGCCGCTCTTCGGCATCGATGGTCAGCCGCCGGAGATCGCGGAGCCGGGGATCCGGTTCGAGCAGGTCTGCGACGACATCGAGACGCTGAACCGCCGGTCCGCGGGCCCCGAGGCCGAACTGCTCGAGGTGACCGCCATGAGCTGCGCCAACCTGCCGCTGGTCGGCTCCCGATACGCCCTCACCGCCTGCGGCAGCAGCGTGGGCGACGGCTACGGACCCAAGCTGGTGTCCAGGGCGCCCATGTCCATCGACGACCTGCGGGCTCCTTCGGTCACCATCGCCGTGCCGGGCCGTCGCACCACCAGCTTCCTGGCCCTGAGTCTCATGCTGGGTGCGGGTCGTTTCCGTTCCGTCGAGGTGCCCTTCGACCGCATCATGGACGCCGTGGCCTCGGGCGAGCACGCGGCCGGCGTGGTGATTCACGAGGGGCAGCTGCTGTTCCGGGACCACGGCCTCCACCTGGTGCGCGATCTGGGTGCGTGGTGGCGCGATCACTCGGGCCTCCCGCTTCCGCTGGGCGTGAACGCCGTGCGGCGGGACATGGACCTGCGTCATGGGGCGGGAACGCAGGCCCGCGTGGTCCGTCTGCTCGAGCGGAGCGTCGCCCACGCCATGCGGCACCGTGATCGCGGCGTGGCCTACGCCTTGCGTTTCGCCCGTGGCATGCAGGCGGGTCTGGCCGGCGAATTCGTGGACCTGTACGTGAACCGTTGGACGCTCGACTGCGGGCCGCGCGGCCGCCAGGCGGTGGACCAGCTGCTGGCCCAGGCGCACGCCAGCGGCCTGCTCCCGCCGGCGCCCGCCCAGGTCTTCGTGGCCGGCTAGGCCACCGGGCCGG
Source organism: uncultured bacterium (assembly GCA_903861235.1). Lineage (GTDB taxonomy): Bacteria > Planctomycetota > Phycisphaerae > Phycisphaerales > SM1A02 > SYAC01. The sequence continues at coordinate 1,639 of CAIOTP010000158.1, forward strand.
CTTTATACTGCTCGGCCCTCATGAGCCTGCAGCCTCCAGAGACCGAGCAGGGCGGTGCATACGCGCCGCCCTCCGTGCGCCAGTTCGGCGTGTTCCTGGACAACAAGGTGGGCAAGCTGCTCGAGCTCCTCCAGCTCTTCGACGACAAGGCCGAACTGCAGCTGGCCGCGTTCAGCGTGGTCGATTCGAGCGACTACGCCGTGGTGCGTCTCATCTTCAACAACGCGGACGCGGCGCGTGTGGCCCTCCGGAGCCACGACTACACCTTCAGCGAGACGGACCTGCTGGTGGTGGAGCTCTCCGAGGGGCGATCACTCACCAACCTCTGCCTGCACCTGCTCGGTGCCGAGTTGAACATCCGCTTCGCCTATCCCGTCATGCTGCGCCGCGAGGAGAGCCCCACGGTGGCCATCGCGGTCGACGACCTCACCCTGGCCGGTCAGATCCTCCTCCGCAAGCGCTTCCGCCTGCTGGGGGAGGAGGACCTCGTCTGAAGGAGAACCCATGGCACGACTCGTGAAGCTCACCGGAACCGGACCCCTGAAGATCGAGCCCTCCGACAAGCCCGTCTTCGTCTGCACCTGCGGCCTGTCGAAGAAGTTCCCCTTCTGCGACGGCACGCACAAGGCCTGCCGCGACGAGCCGGAGGGACAGACCTTCTTCTACGACGAGCAGGGGCAGCGGCACCAGGCGCCCGGGTCCTGATCGCGGTCAGCCCGGGTAGATGGCGGAGGTCTTCTCCGTCTCCCACAGTCGGACCCGTCGCAGGGTGCCGCCGGCGGAGGCCAGCGGTCGCTCCAGCCAGTCGAAGCAGGTCTTGGCGATCCACTCCACGCTCGGATTGGTGTCGCCGAACTCCGGAAGGTCGGTGTTGAGGTGCTTGTGGTCCAGCCGGTCCACGGCGTGCTGGTTCACGATCCGCGCGACCTGCTCGGGCTGAAGTGCGGCGGGTCCCATCGGCGTCTCCACCTCCACCTCCAGGCGGTAGTTGTGGCCGTGCCCGGCGGGGTTGTTGCACTTGCCGAACACGCGGCGGTTCTCTTCCTCGCCCAACGCGGGACAATGCAGGCGATGGCTCGCGGCGAAGTCGAACCGCAGCGTCAGTATGCATCGATCATGCATGGTGGCCTCGATGGATCGCTCCAGAAGGGGGTGGGACCGAAGGGTGAGCCGGGCGATCGGGTGGGGCAGGGCCGGGGCGAGCGCCGTCCGGAGCGCGACCAGCCAGACGGGTGGTTCGAGATCCTGCGGGCACGCCAGAGCGGCCTGCTGCACGGCCTGATCGATCCGCTGGATCGGAAGGATGTAGCCTGTGGTCTTGTCAGGGGTACCGTCCAAGGCCACGTCGATCTCGACGGGCACGATCCAACCGCCCGACAGCCACGGTGCTGCACGAGGGCGACCGTGGACATCCGATCCGAGCGAGAGCCGGACGGTTCGGGTGAGCTTCATCGCGAATTCCTGCAGGGCATCCTTGACGCGACCGTTCCTTCGCTTCCTTCGTGCCGCCGCTCACGCATATTCGGAAATCTTGTGGAAATCTTTCCAAAGGCCTTGTGGCGTGCCTTCGGGACTATATAGTTCCCCCATCACCAAGCCCCCGGAAGGGCTCGGCGTGAGACTTGTCTCCGCCGGGCCTTTTTCATTTGCGGTCCTCGGGGTGCTGGCTTGCTCGGCCTGCGTCACGCCTCAGCCGCGTGTCGCGAGCCTGCATCCCGCCGTCCGCGTCATGCCCGCGGAGCGTCGCGTGGAGGTGCAGGGGCGGGTGGCGTGCACCCGCGGCTTTCTCGAGCAGGTCGCCTGCGGTCGCGGGTCCCGCGAGCACGAGTCGCTCCTGGTGATCGAAGCTCCAGCCAGCGTGGTGCATGCGGGACTGCTGGCCATCGGATTGCGATCGGGGCACCCGGGCCGCTGGTTCAACCTCCCGGATGGCCGGGTGCAACTGGAGCCGCCGGAAGGGGACGAGGTCACCGTCCGTGTCCGGTGGTCCCTGGGCGGCCTGGAGCAGGAGGTGCCGGTGCAGGCGTGGGTCCGCGGGATGGCCGCCGTCGATGCCCGCTGGGTCTTCGCCGGCAGCCGGTTCGGCACCTGGAACGGGGTCGAGTCCTACGCGGCGGACGGATCAGGCAGCGTGGTCGGACTGGTCACCTTCGGTGACGAGGTGGTCGCGCTGCATCAGGTGGTGCCCGACCGCGCCTCGGTCCGCGCGCCCGTCCTCCGCGCGGACACGGACGCCATGCCCCCGGAGGGCCATCCGGTCACGCTGATCCTCGGCACGAAGCCTTAGCATCCGGCCATGCGCGTGGTGGGCATCGATCCAGGCCTGCGTCGGACCGGCTACGCCTGCGTGCAGGTGCCGGCGCGGAGCATGGAGCCGCGCCTGGTGGAGGCGGGCGTGCTTCGGTTGCGGAGCACGGGAGCGCTGCCTGACCGCCTGCTGCAGCTGCACCAGGAGCTTCGCGAGGTGCTGGAGGAGCTGTCGCCCGACCGTGTGGCGGTGGAGGGGGTGTTCGCCAACGCACGCTTCGTGCGCACGGCGCTCGTCATGGGTCACGCCCGCGGCGTGGTGCTGCTGGCCGCGGCCGAGCGCGGGCTCGCCGTGGACGAGCTGGCACCGGCCGAAGTCAAGCGCGCCGTCACCGGTCGCGGGCAGGCCACCAAGGATCAGGTGCGCCGCGCCGTCATGGCTCAGTGCGGCCTGCGGTCCATCAAGGGACCCAGTGACGTCAGCGACGCGATCGCGATCGCGCTCTGCGGCGCCCGTCGCCGCGCGGGTCGTCCGCTGCCGATAGGCTGAAGCCATGAGCCCGGGAAACCTGCTCGTGCATGGACGCCGCATTCCTGCGGACCAGCTCACCCCGGTGCTGGCCTATCGCCGCCTGGTCTCGCCGGACCGTCGCACCGATCCCAGCTTCCTGCTCGAGAGCGTGGAGCAGGGCGGGGCGATCGGCCGCCACAGCATGGTGGGAGCCCGACCGGCTCTGGAGGTGACCGCCCGGCAGGGCCAGGTCCAGATCCGCCGGGGGGATCGCGTGGAGCGACGGCAGGAGGCCGACCCGCTCGCCGTGCCCAGGCGGATCACCGGCTCGTGGCGGCCGATTCGCAGTGGCTCCGTTCCGCAGGCGTTCCACGGCGGCTGGTGCGGTTTCGTGGGCTTCGACGCCGTGCGTTGGCTGGAACCTTCGGCGCTCGCCTTCGACCGCGCGCCTCGCGACGATCGGGATCTGCCGGACATGCACCTGGGGCTCTACCAGCAGGTGGCGGTGTTCGATCACGCCCTTCATGTGGTGGACTGCGTGGCCAGCCAGCCGCTGGAAGCCCACGGGAGCCAGGCGGCCGCGCTCGCCGCCGCCGATCTGGAGATCGACCGCATGGTGGAACTCATGCTGGCCCCCGGGCCGGCGCTTCCCACGGGCGAGATCCGGATGGACGTGGCGGCGGCGCCGCGGACCCCCATGCCGGGCTCCATGACGCGACCGGAGTTCGAGACGGCCGTCATCCGCGCCAAGGAGGCGATCGCCGCGGGAGACGCCTTCCAGATCGTGCTCTCGCAGCGTTTCGAGCGCAGCACCCGCGTGGACCCGTTCGAGATCTACCGGGCGCTCCGCATCGTGAATCCCAGCCCGTACCAGATCTATCTGCAGGCGGAGGGCTGCATCCTGGTGGCCAGCAGTCCCGAGATCGCCTGCCGTGTGCGCGGGCGCACGGTCACCAACCGTCCGCTCGCGGGCACCCGCCCGCGAGGAGCCGACGCCGCGGGCGATGCCGCACAGGAGGCTTCGCTGCGTGCAGATCCCAAGGAGCGGGCCGAGCACGCCATGCTCGTCGACCTGGGCCGGAACGACCTCGGTCGGGTGTGCGAGCCCGGCTCCGTGCAGGTCGAGCGCTGCATGGACGTGGAACGCTACAGCCATGTCATGCACCTCTCGAGCACGCTCACCGGAACGCTGCGGCAGGGCCTGGACGCGTGGGACGCTCTGCGGGCCACGCTTCCCGTGGGGACCGTCTCGGGCGCACCCAAGATCCGCGCCATCCAGATCATCGACGAACTGGAGCCGGTGCGCCGCGGCCCGTACGCCGGTGGCATCGGCGTGGCCGGATTCGACGGCGACATGGACATGGCCATTGCGCTTCGCACCATGGTGGTGCCCACCGCCGGTCGGGACCGGGCTCCGTGGTCGGTGCATCTGCAGGCCGGCGCCGGGGTGGTGCTGGACAGTGATCCGGCAGCGGAGCACCAGGAGACCCTTCACAAGTCGGCCGCCCTGGGTCGCGCCATCGACCTGGCGGAGCAGGCGTTCGCAACGCCGAAATCAGGATGACTGGCGATCGAAGGCCTCGTCCGTCTCCGAGGCCAGCACCCGGCCCGCACCGTCGGCGATGAGCACGACCGCCACGGAGCCGCCCAGCAGCAGCATGGCGAAGGCGGCCACCGCCACGAGCCGGCTGTCGGCCACCGCTTCAGGACGCGTGGCGGCCAGCCACTGCAGGCTGGTGCAGATGGCGACCAGACCTCCGGCGGCCGCCATCATCAGGGCCACCCACCGGCTCTGCCGCACGCTCGCCTCGCGGAGCACCCACAGGATCGCCACCAGGACTTCCGCCACCGCGGCGATCCGCCAGGTCTGCAGCAGCGTGCTGGTCGAGACTCCGGGCTGCATCCGCAGGGACAGCAGGATCAGGCCCACGCCCACCGCCAGCCCCAGGCTGCTCCATGCGAACGCGATCAGGGCCCAGCAGCGAGGCAGAAGCGAGGCTCCGACCCAGGGAGACCCCCGCAAGGCCTGCCGCAGGCAGATGACCCTCCACCAGCCCCCCAGCACGGCCGCGATCGTCAGCAGGGGGCCCAGCCAGGGCCAGGTCACGGCTCCCGTGGCCAGGGGCCACCAGAGCCAGCAGGCCATGGGCAGCTCCGAGGAGGCCATCGCAAGCCTGTCCACGGGCGTGGGTTCCGGAAGCGGGGTGGGTGGGAGGTTGGAGGTCATCGACGCCCATGGCCGACTCATGGTTGAATCGGCCGAACCGTATTGCAGTATAAGGAGAACGGAAACGCTCCCATGAACCACGCCCCCTCGCCTCGCGCGCCGCTCGCCGCCCTGCTGGCCTTCGTCCTGTTCGTGCCGGTGCTCCGCGCCGACATCACCGCGTGGAGCGACCAGGCCTGGGACGCCGCCCGTCGTGGCGATGTCGCGGCCTTCGAGGCCGCCGTCCGCGCATGTCCGGACGACGGTGGCGAGGCCACGAAGTCCTTCCGGTCGGCGGTCGATGTCCGATCGAGGAACAGGGATCAGGCGGACAAGTCGCGCGAGGCCGCCATCACGAAGCACCGCGCCGACATGGCCCGCGAGCTCGACGGTGGCGACATCACTCGGGCGCTCGTGGCCGCGGCCAACCTGAAGTTCCTGCTCGACCTGCCTTCGTGGAACCGCGAGATGGACACCGACGCGTTCCGACGCCTCGAGGCGCGCGCCGAGGAAGTCCGTGCGAAGGCGGAGCGCGAGACGGACTGGCTGCTGGCGCAGGAGATGCTCTACCGGCTCCGCTCGCTCCACGAGGACAGCTCGCGGCGCGAGCGCTTCGAGGCGCTCGACGACATGCTCGACGCCTCCGGCCGTCGCGTCACCTTCCTGGCGGAGTTCGCCCCGAAGCGGCTGCACGAGCTCCGCAAGCTGCAGAACGAGCGGTTCAAGGCGAGCCAGACCGAGGAGGACCGCGAGAAGGCGCGAGCCCGGGCGGCGCGGGCCCGCCGAGGGGGCGAGGCCGCGGAGGAGGACGTGGACGAGCCGTTCCCCGACTACAACCCGGCCGTCGCCGACGACTGGAAGGAGCAGTTCTCCGGGATCACGCCGTACATGCTTCGCGAGGGCCTGCGGAAGGCGGCCACGGAGCACATCGAGAACGGTGGCTGGAAGCCGCTGCTTCAGGGAGGCATCGGGGCGCTCACGCTGCTGGCGCAGACCCCGGAGTGCCGTGAGACCTTCGCGGGCCTGGGTGACGACGCCAAGCGGAACAAGTGGCTGGAGGCGCTCGCCGCAGCCAAGGCCCGGGTGGACGGCGTGCCCGACGACGCGGCCAACGCGGTGCTCTACCGCGAGGTGATGAGCGGCCTGCTGCAGGCCAACCACGCCACCATCGACATGCCCGAGTCGGCGCTGCTGCACGAGTTCGGCGAGGGGGCCACCTCCGTGCTCGCCCGCCGGTTCGAGGATCCGTACTCGGAGATCATCTGGCCCGAGCGGCTGCGTCGCTTCCGCCAGCAGGTGGAGGGCAACTTCGTGGGCGTGGGGATCCTGATCCGTCACGACCAGAAGCGTGACATCGAGATCATCAACCCGTTGGAGGGATCGCCTGCCGCGCGGGCGGGCCTCAAGCCCGGCGACCGCATCGTGGCGGTCAACGGACAGAGCACCACGGGGTGGTCCCTCAACCGTGCGGTGGACCTGATCACGGGGCCCGCGGGCGAGGTCGTCACGCTCACCATCCGCCGCGAGGGCGACGAGAAGCCCTTCGAGATGCCCCTGACCCGCGAAAGCATCAAGATGCGGTCCGTGGTGGGCTGGCGCAAGACCGGTCTGGACGACCGAGGCATGCCCACGTGGGACTGGTATGTGGATCCCACGCTGGGCATCGGCATGGTCCGCCTGACCAGCTTCAACGAGGACAGCTACGACGACTTCATGGACGCCATCGAGGCCATGCGCCGTCAGCGGCCCCTGAACGGACTGGTGCTGGATCTGCGAGGCAATCCGGGTGGACTCCTGACGAGCGCCACGGACTTCTGCAACCTCTGGATTCCCAAGGGC
>CAIOTP010000159.1 GCA_903861235.1 uncultured bacterium
ATCCGGCCCTGTTCATAGCTGGTGGCGGCAAGCCCCGGAGCCCCGATCAGGTCGCCCGCGGCGAAGATCCACGGCACCGCGGTGCGGAACCGGTCGTCCACCTTCAGGCGGCCACGATCGTCCGGCTGCAGGCCGACCGAAGCCAGATTGAGGGACTCCACGTTGCCCGTGCGGCCGGCGCTCACCAGGGCCATCTCGGCGGTCAGCTTCTTGCCGCTCCGGGTCGTCACCGTGACCCGGGTGTTCCCGTCCGCGGACTTCTCCTTGCTGGCCCCCGCGACCTCCTCGCCCATGCGGAAGGTGACCTGAGCCCGGCGCATCTGGTGGACCAGCTCGTCCACGATCTCGTGATCGATGAAGCCGAGCGGCCTGTCGCACTTGTCCATCACCGTCACCTGCACGCCGGCGCAGGCGAACATGCTGGCGTACTCGATGCCGATCACGCCTGCCCCGATCACCAGCAGCGTGCGCGGCAGTCGCGGCGCACGCAGGACCGAGTCCCCCGTGAAGACGCATTCCGCGTCCTCGCGCATGTCGCCCGGCATGATCGCGCGGCTGCCGGTGGCCAGCATGACGAATCGGGTGGTCAGGCTCCGGGTGCCGTCGATGCCCTCCACGGCCACCCGGTTGGGTCCGTCGAGGCCGCCCAGGCCATGGATCACGTCGATCTCGTTCCGGTCGAACTGGTCGTGCACCACCAGGCTCTCACGGTCGACCACGCTGTGGACCCGGCTCAGCAGCGCCTCCATGGTGGGACGCACCGGCCGAGCTCCGATGGCGTGCATGCTCAGCATCAGGCTCCGCCGGGTCAGGCTTCGCACCGCCTCGCGGAAGGTCTTGCTGGGAATGGTCCCGACCTGCGTGCACGCCCCACCCACATGCGGCGACTTCTCGATCACGCAGACCCGCTTGCCCAGCTTGCTGGCCTGCACCGCGGCGCGCTGCCCCGCCGGGCCGCTGCCGATCACCACCAGGTCGTACTCGAAGGCCGCTTCGGTCATGGGGCGAGCATATCGGCCACGCTTGTGCGGACCTTCCTGCCACAATGCCCGCATGCACCAGGGCATCGATCCGGAAGCGCTTCCCACCGACCGCCGCTACGCCCTCATGATCGGCGCCATCGTGCCGCGGCCGATCGCCGTGGTGGGGACCTGCGCACCGGACGGTTCACGGCCCAACCTGGCTCCGTTCTCCTTCTACGCCGGCGTGGGGAGCGACCCCATGTGCCTCATGTTCTGCCCCGCCAACCGGACCGACGGCGGAGAGAAGGACTCGCTCCGCAACGCCAAGCCGGTCGCCGAGGGCGGCAGCGGCGGCTTCACCGTGAGCGTGGCCACCGAGCCGCACATCCGCCGCATCGTGGCATGCGCCGAGGAACTGCCGCCGGACGCGAGCGAATTCGAGCTTTCCGGCCTCACGCCGGCCGCTTCCCTGAAGGTGCAGGCGCCGCGCCCGCTCGAGAGCCCGCTCACCTTCGAGTGTCGCACGCTGCAGGTCGTCCGCACCAACCCGGGCCGCCCCAGCGGAGGCAACATCGTGCTCGGACAGGTGGTCTGGATCCACGCGGATCCGGCCGTGATCGACGAGCGGCTTCGGGTGCACGCCGATCGACTGCAGGCCGTGGGCCGCATGGGCGGCATGACGTATGCCCGCACCACGGACCGCTTCGAACTCCCCTGGGGCCAGGCGGCCCTGAACAGGGACGGGCCTACATATAGGA
>CAIOTP010000160.1 GCA_903861235.1 uncultured bacterium
GCCATGACCGCCATCCGCAACTACGTGAAGCTGCTCGATGCCGAGAAGGCCTCGCTGCCCTCCGGCCCCACCGCCCCGCTGTTCGTGAACAAGAACGGCACGCGACTGAGCACGCGCTCGGTGCGCCGGAAGGTGGCCAAGTACCTGCAGCAGGTGGGCCTGGATCCGGACATCAGCCCGCACACCATCCGCCACAGCTTCGCCACGCACATGCTGGACAACGGCGCCGACCTCCGCAGCGTGCAGGAACTTCTGGGCCACCAGAGCCTGAGCAGCACGCAGGTCTACACGCACCTGACCTCCGGCCGCATGCGCGAGGCCTACGACAAGGCTCATCCCCGCGCCGAGGCGGGCTGAGCCTGAAGCGCGGCGAAGGCCGCGTCGCACGCCGCCACCGCGTCGATCTCCCGCTGGGCCACGCTCGTCACGTGGCCCAGCTTCCTTCTGGCGCGCGGCTGCTTGCCGTACAGGTGCAGGAAGGTGCCCTTGGGCATGGCGGCCTGCGGACAGCCGACCGAGCCCACCAGATTGCGCATGGCCGTCACGCCCCGTGCTTCGGTGGACCCCAGCGGCATGCGGGCCACGGCGCGCATGTGGTTCTCGAACTGACTGGTGAACGCACCTTCGATGGTGGCGTGGCCGCTGTTGTGCACCCGCGGGGCCATCTCGTTGGCCACCAGATGACCGTCCTTCAGGAAGAACTCCACGCAGAGCACCCCCTCGTGACCCAGGCGTCGGAGCAGCTGGCGAACGCCGTGCTGCGCCTCGTGGATCACCACGGCATCCAGTTCCGGCGCCGGTGACACGGTGCGATCCAGGATCCCTTCGCGATGCTCGTTGCGGCATGGGGTCCAGAACCGGATCTCCTCCGTTCCGCCCGCATCGAGCGCCCGCACGGCCAGCAGACTGATCTCCGCCTGAAAGGGCACGAACGCCTCCAGGATGCAGGGCACGCCGCCCAGCATCTCGAACGCCGCTGAAAGGTCGCGGGCATCCTTGATCCGGGCCTGCCCCTTGCCGTCGTAGCCGAGGCGCCGGGTCTTGAGCATGCCCGGCAACGGCACGGCCTGAAGCGCCATGGCGAAGTCGCGCGGCGCGTCCACTGGTGCGAAGGCCTGCACGGACAGCCCGCACGAACGGAAGAACTGCTTCTCCTGGATCCGGTCCTGGCCGATGCGAAGCGACTCGGGTCCCGGCCGCACCGGCACGCGGCGACGAAGGTGCTCGATGGCGGCCGCCGGCACGTTCTCCCATTCGTAGGTGACCGCCTCCAGGCCCTGCACGAACCGGTCCAGCAGCGCCGGATCGCGAAGGTCACCGAGCAGGAGTTCGCCCAGACCCTCCACGCAGGACTCGCCGGGCGGCGCAAGAAAACGGAACTCCATGCCCAGGGCATGCCCGGCCCGCGCCAGCATCTGGCCCAGCTGCCCCGCACCCAGGATGCCCACCCTCATGCGCGAGCCCGGGAAGGATCGGGGTGATCGAGCACCACCTTGGCGCGCGACTGCCGGTCCGCGGCCAGCGCGGCCGCGATGGCCGGATGATCATGCGCCAGGATGGCGGCGGCAAGCAGCGCGGCGTTCTCGGCGCCGGCCTTGCCCACCGCCAGGGTGCCCACGGGCACGCCAGCCGGCATCTGCAGGATGCTGAGGACCGAATCCACGCCCTGCAGCGCGCTGCTCATGACCGGGACACCCAGCACCGGCAGCAGCGTCTTGCTGGCGCACATGCCGGGCAGGTGCGCGGCTCCGCCCGCGCCGGCGATGATCACCCGAAGGCCGCGCCCCTGGGCCGTGGACGCATATTCGAACAGCAGGTCCGGCGTGCGGTGTGCGCTGACCACGCGAGTCTCGTGCGGCACGCCCAGCCGCTCCAGGGCAGCGGCGGCATGCTGCATGGTCTCCCAGTCGCTCTGGCTTCCCATGATGACGCCGACCAGCGGCGAGGCTTGCGGTGCCTGGGCCATGGGCGGATCCTAGAGGAGCGCGAATGACCCGAAATCGCCGCACTTTGATCGGCGTCCTGCTCCAGGCTCTCGGCTCCGGCGGCGGTCGCCCGTTCGACGCGCCCGGCATCTGCCGGCCCGCACCTCACTCGCCCAGCCCGTGCCTCCTGAGATGCTCACGCATGTCGATCGCGAACCGCCCTCGGGCGATGGCCGCCATGCTTCCGTGGGTGGCCTGGGGGACGATCTCGATGAAGCCGGTCGGCTTCGCGGCACCGGGATCGGTCTCGGTGGCGCTCCGCAGCACCTGCACCTTCTCCTTCAATCGCCTCACGGCCCGCTCCAGATAGAACTCGTCGCGATCACCCACCAGCAGCCGCACCTTGTCCCGCAGCACGGGCCAGAGGCGCGACCAGCGAGACTCGACCAGTTTCGAGATGTCGTAGCTGGACCAGGACTGCTCCACCAGCGCACGGTCGATGACCCCGGTCTCCGGATCGGCCAGCCTCGCCGGCATGCCCGTGACGGGATCGGGCGTGCCGAACATGGCCTGCCACGCATCCCACTGCTGACCACTGCCTCCCGAAGGATCGATGGCGCGCTCCACACCCATCTCCTCCTGCACGCTCATGAGGACCTTCTCCAGCGGACCCACGGGGCGCCGGAAGCTGGGGCGAGGCTCGCCTTGAGGGTCCTGGAAGAGGTTCCCGTCCCGGTACAGATCGTTGTGCTGGAAGGCGGAGAAGTCGACGGGATCCGGCGCACTCGACCAGCAGCCGCCGAAGAAGTCGGGATTGGTCAGCTGCAGCCAGAGCGAACTCCACCCGCCGCTGCTGTGACCGGTGAGCAGTCGAGCCTCGGGCTTGCGGACCAGCCGGAAACGGTCCTCCAGAAAAGGGACGAGCTCCTGCACCAGGGCGGCACCCCGTGGGCCGTTCATCACGCTGTCCGCGAATCCGTGGTGACCGAACGGACTCGAGGGATCCAGCACCACGTGCACCGCCTGGGGCAGCGAGTTGGCCGCGCCCGGCAGCGAAAGCAGTCGCTGGATCTCGGCCGCGGAGCCCAGTCGGCCGCCGAAGCCGGGAATCACGTAGATGGTGGGCCAGATGCGGCGTGCGTGGGCGACATCGTGGTAGCCGGGCGGCAGCACCACGGCCGCGCGGTGACTGACCGGACGACCCGTGGCCCGGGTGAGCATGGGACTGGGCTCCTCCACGAGCACCAGGTCACGTGCGGTGGGCAACGGCTCGGGCCGAACCGCTTCCTTCAGGGAAAGTTCCACGGTCTGATCCGAGCCGGGATCGAAGTCCACCCGGACGACATCACTGACCAGATTGCCAGGCGCCAGCAGGCTGCCATCCTGCCGATTGCGCTTGAACACCGCCTGCACGTCGAAGGCGCCCGTGAACCTGTCCAGCGGACCGGGCCACGCGGTGGCGTCGGGACCCAGGCGGACCGAGCCGCCGGCGGTCAGGCCCGCCACAGGGACGCTGAGCACCGGCTGGGGATCGGAGAAGAACGGCGCCCGGCAGGGTTCGCCCGGCTCCCTGCAACGCGTGCTCTTGAGCAGCAGCACCATGCGACCAGCCGCCGGGCCGGCAGGCAAGGAGCCCGCGAACTCCGCAGGAAAACGCACCACGACCGCATCCTCGCCAAGTGCGATCCGCACGATCGTCAGGAGCATCAGCGGCTTGACCAGGATCCGCATGCGGCGATGCTACGACACGGCGCGGACAAGGCACACGCACCGCTAGAATCTCGGCCTCATGCGGTCACGCCACCTTCTCCTGCTGCTCGTCACGGGCGTCGCGGTCCTGCTGGCCGCGTGCGAAGGCGGCTCGCCGCTCGAGCGACACGTGGACCGGTTCCTGCGCGAGTCCGGTCACGGCCTGCTCGGACCGGTGGGCGAGGTGCAGAACCTGAATTTCCCCGACCAGTCCGGCCTGGTGCATGTGGTCGTCCGGAACGTGGAGGGTGACGTGCGGATCCGCGGACAACGCGACGACGCGTCCGGTCCCACCACCGTGCGGCTGCGGCCGCGTTCCGTGGTCGAGACCAACTTCGCCGCCCGGCGCGAGCTGGACGAGATGAAGTGGACTGCCGAGATGAAGGACGGACCGGGCGGGAGCCGGGTGCTGGAAGTGACCATCGGCACCCAGGACCCCAAGGCGTGGTTCGTGCGGTGCGACATCGAGATCGACACGCCTCGCCTGGGCCGTGCCGACGTGGTGACCGACCACGGGCGGGTGCTGATCGTGGACAACCGTGGCGGCGTGCAGGTCAAGACCACCATGGGGGATGTCCGCATGCGCACGCCGTGGCCGATCACCGAGCCATGCCGCATCGACACCAAGGACGGCGACGTGGAATGGATCGTGCGCGGCGAATCCAGCGGTGCATTCGACTGCGAGTGCATCGGCGGCGAGGTGAACGTGTTCGCCCGGTACGGTCACTGGGTGGCCGTCGATCCCCGCAACGACCACAACACGCTGGTTTCACGGCTGAACGGCGGCGAGAACCCGATCGTGATCCGCGTGCTCGAGGGCAGCGTGTACATCGTGATCGTGGAGGACCCGCACGACACCGGCACCTTCATCCGGCCCACCTGAGCGCGGCCCATGAAGGAGGTGCAGGACCACTGGTTCCGCCGGGCGAAGGAGGAGGGCTACCGTGCCCGGAGCGCCTTCAAGCTGCTGGAGCTCGACGAGCGGTTCGGCCTGATCCGCAAGGGTGATCGTGTGCTCGACGTGGGCGCCGCCCCGGGCAGCTGGACCCAGGTCGCGGCGAAGCTGACGGGGCCCCGTGGCCATGTCGAGGGATTCGACCTGAAGGCGATCGATCCCCGGGGCCTGCCGCCCCATGTGCGCGTGCAGCAGGCGGACCTGAGGCAGGTCACCCTGGAGGCGCTCGGTGGACAGGCCTTCCACACCGTGATCAGCGACATGGCACCGGACACCTCCGGCGTGCCCATGGCGGACGCGGCCATGAGCTGCCGCCTCTGCCACGCGTTGCTGGATCACTGCGCCACATGGCTTCGACCCGGCGGCAACCTGGTCATGAAGGTGTTCGAGGGTGGCGACTTCCCCGAGCTGCTGCAGCGAGCGCAGCGCCTCTTTGCGGAAGCTCGGGCCAGCAAGCCCAAGGCCAGCCGTGCCGAGAGCGTGGAGATCTTCGTGGTGGGCAAGGGCTATCGTGGTGCCGGTGCGGAACCGGCTCCGCAGACCGCTCGCGCGCGACCAGCCCCTGGCGCGGGCTGGAAGCGTCCTGAACGGGAATGAGCGGGCCGACACCCTGCGAATTGTGCGGAATGCACGCGGTTTTCCGGATTCGGGCAACTAGAATCGCGGCGTGAGCGGCAACGGCGCATCTCAGCAGACCAGCCCCCGGGATCCCCCTGTGATCGCGGTGACCATGGGCGATCCCCAGGGCATCGGTCCCGAGGTGGTGGCGAAGGCCATCTGCGATCCCGCCGTTGCACGGCTGGCGAGATTCGTGGTGTACGGGCAGAACCAGCGTCTGGTGGATGCCGCCGAGCGCGCCGGCCTGCGCCCGCTCTGGTTCCGGGTGCCCAAGGAGAGCGCCTCCGCTCAGCGCGGCTTCCATGGCGAGCCGGTGGTGCTGGACTATGGACACGAGGATGCGCTTCCCATGGATGCGGGCCCGAGCCGGGCCGGCGGACTGCTGTCGAAGGCCTTCGTGGAAGACGCCATCACCGACGCCCTGCGACCCGCCGGCGATCCGCGCCGCGTGGACGCCGTGGTGACCGGCCCCATCGCCAAGGAGAGCTGGAGCATGGCCGGCTTCCGATGGCCAGGTCACACCGAGCTCTTCGCCGCCCGCTGCAAGGCGTTGCACCACACCATGCTGTTCGAGAGCCCGAGGCTCCGTGTGGCCCTGGCCACGGCGCATCTGCCGCTCATGGACGTCCGCAACGTGCTGACCATCGGCCGCGTGTTCGATCCGATCGAGCTGGGTGCGGCGCACTGCCGCAAGCTGGGCATCGACCGTCCACGCGTGGCGGTCTGCGGGCTGAATCCGCACGCCGGAGAGAACGGACTCTTCGGCGACGAGGAGCGACGCATCATCACCCCTGCCATCGACATGGCCCGCAGCGCCGGAATCGATGCCCACGGCCCCTTCCCGGGCGACACCATCTTCATCGACGCGGCGGCCGGAAAATGGGACCTGGTCGTGGCGATGTACCACGACCAGGGCCTGATCCCCGTGAAACTGCTGGGCTTCGACCGCGCCGTCAACGTGACCGTGGGCCTGGGCATGATCCGGACCAGCCCCGACCACGGCACGGCGTTCGGCATCGCGGGCCGCAACGCGGCCAGCCCGAACAGCATGAAGGCGGCGATCGAGCTCGCCGTGCGGATGTCGCGTCAGCCCGAACCGCGCGACGAGCGGCCCCGCCCGGCCTTGCGCGGCGCGGACGAAGGCGTCGCGGGCGAACCCTCGCCGGACTGACCGGGCTTCTCCGCACCCACCCTGGCTTCCGGCTTGTCCGCGACGCGCGGCGCAGCCTCGCCCTTCTGCCCGCGCCCACTGCGACGCGACCCGATGACCGCCGCCGCTCCGAGCGCCGCGGCGCTGCCCGGACTGGGCACCACGCCCGACTCCAGACGCAGGTTGTCCAGGCGCACGTTGCCGCTGCCGCTGGTCGCACCTTCCAGGCGGATGCGCAACTTCGCGGAGCCGTTGGCCAGGAAGGCGAAGTCCCGCAGATCCACCTGGAGCTGCTGCCACTGCGTCGCGCTGGGCTCCAGGGTGCCCGCGGAACGCCACGCCTGACCATCCCAGGCCTCCACCAGCGCCTGCGCGAAGCCGCTTGAACTTCGCCGAGCCGCCATGCTCAGGGAAAGCTGGCTTCGACCTGCGGTGTCGGCGGTGATCTCCAGCCATCGACCGTTCTGGCCCGAGCCCGTGACCGCGAGCGCCAGACCGGCCGGATCACCGGGCCACGCGTTCACGTCCGTGCCCGCCAGCGTGCCCAGGCCGCCCGTGAACTGCGTGAACGAGATCGATCCTGTTCCTGCATCCGCCACCACGGAGCCGGGCACCCCGGCCGTGAGTCCGTTGAAGTTCCACCCTGCCACCACCTCCGCCCGCGCCGAGCAGGCGCCGAACCACAGCACCGCCGCACCCGCCAGGGCGCGGCCCACGCCGACATGCCACCTTGCCATGCTTGCCTCCTTGCGTTGGAAACCGGCGGAACGCTCCGCCCAGGACGGGCGTTGTAGGTGCACGGCACCGTCGCTCCCCGACTTCCTGCCCTTTTTCCGGCAGGTCTCCCGTCAGCTGCGGAGGTGGTTCGGATCGATCAGCCAGAGCCAGTCGTCGAGGAGGAACTCCACACGCTCCGCCAGCAGCGCGATTCGACCCATGACCGTGAAGCCGAACGCGGCACCGAAGGTGATCATGAGGTACCACACGCCCACACGTGCGGCCCCGCCCACCGCGCCGCGGTGCTGCACGCTGAAGAGGAAGTAGCAGAGGCAGCACACCACGCCCACCAGCACCAGGATTCCCGGGAGCGTGCCCCAGAACAGGTCCCAGGCGCTCAGCCCCGGCGTGACGGGCAGCACCGACTGCATGGTGGCTTCCGCCTGCGCCATCAGGTCCGACTCCACCTGCGTGACCATGCGGCGCCCGGCCGTCATGCCCACGATGAAAGCCAGCGGCCATCCGGCGATCCATCCACCGCGGGGCATGAGCCGCCACAGCATCATCACCCCGAACACCAGCGCGATCGCCATGCTTCCCCACTGCTGCATCCAGGGCCAGAACGCAGGATCGGCCGCGTCCCAGGTTCCTGGCGCCCACGGGCTGAACGCGGGCACCTTCAACGAGGGCTGCACCATGGCCTTCACCGTGCCGGGCAGGATGGCGCCGAAGAGCTTGGGCACCAAGGTTTCCCAGAAGCCCACCACCATCCAGTAGGCCGCGCTCACGCCCACGAAGATCGACTCCGACAGCTTGTATGCCGGGTTGTCCGCGTACAGGAAGCTGAAGATGGCCAGCGTGAGCAGCGCCGCAAGCCACAGTCCGACCGTGCGCGGCCACGAGAGCACCACGCGATCCTGTCCGGGCTCCTTCGCCTGGGCCTCGGCGAACGCCTTCGGGGTGACCCGGCTCCAGGTGATCCACGCGTGCTCCGCCTGGTCCCGCGGCACCGTGCGCCACACGGGCTCACCCTGGTCGGACCGACCGTCCTTCGCCAGCGAGACTTCGCCACGCTCCACGTACACGCGGCCCAGACCCTGGCCCACGAAGCCGCGCGCCACCAGCAGGCCCACGAAGACCACGGTCAGCACGATCCACGTCATGCGTTGCCGGGTCATGCGGCGGCCCTCGCCTTCCGCGTGAAGTGGATCACGTTCCCCAGCACGATCAGGGCCACCAGCAGCAGGTGACCGAACAGCTGCGGGCCCATGCGTCGCTGCGCCTCCAGGTACCGCGGCGGCGGCGTGCCGCCGATCTTGGCGTTGACCAGGCTCTCGTACTCCGCGGCGCCCTTCATGCCCGCCAGGATCCCGGCCAGCTGGTGCGGGTAGTAGGGAATCAGCTGGGGCGTGGACACGCCGGTGGTCCCGGCCACCATGCGAAGCTTGCCGCCGCTGCCGGTGACCACGTACTGCACCCACTCCTTCGAGCCCGGAAAGCCGGCACCCACGTCGATCAGCAGCGGAAAGTCGGTGACCGATCGGACGCCCTCGAGGATCTCCAGGTCGGCGGTGTCACGGCCGCGCTGGTCCACGGGAAAGCCCTTGCGGAAGTTGGTGGTGAGCAGCGTCATCAGCTGCTCCTGCCCTGCCTGGAAGCCCAGGTTCACGTAGTCCACGCCGTCGCGCATCTGCGGAAAATCGGCATGGATCACCTCGGTGATGGTGTCCTCGGCCAGGTTGTTCCCCAGCGGCCAGAGCGCGATGCACACCACCCGCAGCTTCCGGGCCGCACAGTGTCGCAGCAGCTGCGTCGCCATGGGCTGCAGCTCGCCGGCGCTCGCCGGGTCGAAGTCGAACGCGAAGAGCACGCGCTCGCCCGGGGGCACGGCCTCCACCGCGTCGAAGACGGACTGCGTGGTGGCGGTGACCTTCTCCGGGAAGAGCTTGCCCGTGAGTCCCATGTAGAGGATGGGACCGCTGACCACCAGGAACATGGCCAGGAAGATCCAGCGCCGATCCAGACGCTCCAGGCGGCCGAGCACGCTCATCCTCCGCCCTCCCGACTCAGCCAGCTGCGGTCCAGACCCAGCAGGATGCGAAGGCTGGTGGCCGCCACACCCAGGGCGATGCCGATCAGGATGGCCCGATTGCCCGCGCTTCCGAACACGCCCATGAGGTAGTTGCTCAGGTTCTCCAGCCGAAGCCCCGACGCCCACCCCGGCATCCAGTCGGTGAGCACCACGCCGGCGTAGGTGCGGCCCAGCAGCACCACGAACGCGGTCACCAGCAGCACCGCGGCGCCCGCGTTCTTGGCCCGGAAGGCGCGAAAGGCGGCGCTGGCCACGAAGAACGCCAGCAGCGCAAACATGGTGGCCGAGAGCGGCGAGAGCACGAATTCGTAGATCCACCCGAAGGGCGTCTCGGCCGTCTGCTGGTCTCCGCTCCACGCGGCCTGGGGGCTGCTGGGCGAGGGGTTCACGCCCATCTTGCCCATGCCCACCACCAGCGTGACCAGGAACGCCCCCAGCGTGACGGCGGCGTAGCCCCAGCCACGATCGCGCCGGCTGATGGTGGAGAGATTGGCCTTCAGCAGGCTGCCCGCGCCCAGCACGAACGCGATGGCGGAGACCACGTTGAAGATCTCGGACGCCGACTCGCTCATCCAGCCCAGCGGCCTCAGGAAATAGCTCACGGCCATGAGCAGACCTGCACCGATGGCGATGGCCAGCGGAACGGCCTGCCGCGCGATCATGGACGGGCCCCCACGGCGCTGCGCAGGAAGTCGCTCGTCTCATGCAGCCACGCCGCATCCGCCCAGATGACGGCGGCCGTGGCCACCAGCGTGCCGATCACCACGAACGCGATCACCGCGATCTTCGCCGCGTCCTGCGCCTGCACCGAGCCCAGCTGGTCCGGCTCGCCGCTGAGGTACGCGCTGGCCACGAAGAACTCCTCGCCGATCAGCGTGTAGTCGCAGGCCGCCACGAAGAACGGCAGCTGGCTGGTCTCGCCCGTGCCGGCGATCTGGATGGCTCCCACATGGTTGCCCGTCTCCGCCAGGATCAGGCTCTCGCCGTAGAAGGTGCCCATCAGGAAGCACGCCGCCGGCCGCTCACGCACCATGCTTCCGGTCACGTGCGCCACGTACGCGAACTGCTCGTCGGTCACGTAGTGGACGCGGTCGGGCTGGTAGGCCTCGGGGCGACCCGCCGCCAGGCATGCAGACTGCACCGCGTCACGGGCGGCCTCCATGACCAGGGAGCGGCTCGTGGGCACCTCCACCTGCGCGTCGTACTCGGCGGCGGTGCGGGCCACACGCCCCAGTAGAGTCACGCCCGCCACCGTCTGGATGTCGTTCATGTCCATGATGCCGGGCACGAAGAGCACCGGCCGACCCATCTCGGTGGCGCGACCGATCGCCTCGTCGACCGCGTCGAGCGCGGCCAGCCGGCGGATGACCGGCGGCTTGCCCCGGCGCGAACGGAACACGAAGACCAGCGTGGCCAGGCCGATGCCCAGGGTCCATGCCGCCAGTGGCAGACGTTGCTCGTGAAAGGCCGGCAATTCGGGATCGGAAGACTCGGCCTCGCCCTCCGCCGCCGCTCCACGGGCCAGGCCCAGCACGGCACCCACCAACACGGCGATCCACCAACGGTACGGGCTTCGGGATGGGCGCGATGCCGCGCTCCAGCGGTGCATGCGGCCAATGTAGCCCGAAGTCACGCCTCGATGCGCTCCACGTTCGCGCGAGGCACCACCACCGTCCCGCCGCCCTCGAGCGCCACTTCCAGCACCCGCGCACGACTGCCGCTCTCGAGCAGCGCCGGCTTCTCCGGCAGCCCCGCCACCTTGCCGAGCAGTCCGAAGTGAGGATCACGCACGATGCGCACCGGCACGCCCGGCGCCAGTTCACCGGCACCCGCATCCTGTGATCGCGTGACCGACGCCGCCCGAGCCAGGGGCACCACCACTTCCGGCCGAAGCACGCCCGCGCGGATCTGGGTGGCCCCGTTCACACACGCCAGTCGGCCCGCGTGCGAGGCCAGCAGATCGAAGGTGCGCCGTGCCATGGCGATCTCGCCGAAGCCTTCGGTGATGATCAGGGTGAGTCCGCAGCGTTCGCTTCCGGTGATGGCCACGCCCAGGTCATGGCCGAGGAAGTCGCGCAGGTCGGCGTCGTCCAGGCCGCCGCTCACCACCGCCACGGCCCCCACCTGCCGCGCCCGTGCGATCGCCGTCGCCGTCATGCGCGCACCACCGACCACCACACATCCCTTCATCTCCGGCCCGATCAGGTCTTCGTGCAGTTCCTCGCCGGGCGCCCTGCAGGCCATGGCCACGGGACCGCGCGCCTCGCCGCCCACACCGAAGATGCCCTGCACCATGGCGGCCTCGGCCTCGATCACGGCGCCCTCGCCCGGCAGCACCTCGACCACGCGGCCCGGCACATGGGCCAGCACCTGCACCGGCTGTCGCGGGCCACGGATCATGACCAGACCGCTGGAATCACCCACGCTCTCCACCGTGCCCTCCGCGGGCGACTTGAGCTCGGTCTTCATCAAGCCGAACAGGCCCTTGCTCCGCGCGATCACCTCGTCCTTGCGGACGGCGTCACCCACCTGCTTGAGCATGAGCGAGGGCAGCTCCTTCGCGGGGCACGCCAGTTGGCTCGCGGCCTTCACCGGGGTCACCTCGCCCTCCAGGTGCGATTCCGCCACCACCGAATCTCCCTGCACCTGATCCCCCACGGAGACGAGCACCTGCCCCGAAGTCGGAAGCACGCGCCGGGCCCTGAAGCAGGTTCCGGGCGTCACCTTCAAGCCGGGGGTGTAGGCCTTGGCCATGGCTGGAAAGGTATTCGGACCCGGGATGGCCGGTCGGAGACCGCATCCCGGACCGCTCTTCCGCCATGCACCGGTCGGCGGGGATTGCCATCACGGCCAAACCTGCCGGGGCAATTTTCCCGCCATGACAGGGTAAAAACCAAGGACCTTGAAATCGGGGAAGGCGTGATCGGTTCTGTTCGACCGGCGGATCGCGTCGACCTAGCGTTGGTCCAGGTGAGAAGTCCGCAAATCTGTCCCAAAATCGGTTCAGAATCCGCTTTTCAACCTCGTAGGCTGGGTTAGGTTGGCTCGCTCGCACACCTCATTTCTGGAGCCCCAAAAGATGCGCTTGAACGCCCCCACGGTCGGTTGCACCGCCTTCCTGCTCTCCCTTTCGTGCGGCCTGATGGCCTCGGCTGGACTGACCAAGCCGGCGAAGGTGCAGATGGGTGTGGACGGCCACGGACCCTTGATGATCCAGGCTCAGCAGGATGAGCAGGAGCCCACCCTGACGCGTGCCATGGCTGCCGGCATCGACATGGTGCCACCGCCCGCGGTCATGCTCGGACCCATCGACGACGCGGGCCTGATGCTGGAGGACGACGCCGCAGAAGTCATCGGACCGCGTCGCTTCTCGATCCAGCGCAAGCTTTCGCTCGACATGGCCGACGGCCAGTGGATGCAGGTCGAAGGTGGCAGCGTGTGGCGCGTGGATGTGGAAGGTCTGGGCAGCCTGAACACCCGTCTGCACCTGAGCGGACTGGATCTGGGCGAGGGCGAGGAACTGTTCCTGAGCTCCCCCGGCGATCCGGACAGCGTCATGGGACCCCTCACGGGTGTGGGTCTCTTCGACAACGGCGAGGCGTGGGGCGTCTTCACCCGCGGCGCCGTCGCCCGCATCGAATGGTTCGTGCCCGAGGGCCGAGCCGCCACCAAGCTGCCCTTCCAGGGCGCCGAATACGCCCACGGCTATCGCGACATGTTCACGCCCACCCACCTGCAGCCCCGCGCCGACACCGGCGACAAGGCCTCGGGCTGCGTGATCGATCCGGCGTGCTACGCGGAATGGGCCGACATCTCGAACGCCGCCGGCGCCATGGTCTTCACCAGCGGCGGCGGAAGCTATGTCTGCTCCGGCCAGCTCATCGCCACCACCGCGGTCGACGAGACCCCGCTCTTCCTGACGGCGAACCACTGCATCAGCACCACGGCCGAGGCCAACAGCCTGCAGGTCCGGTTCTTCTACCGGGCCACCACCTGCAATGGAACCGTGAGCAACGGGACCAACGTGGTCGGTGCCGACCTGCTTTCGGCGTACGCGGGGAGCGACTGCACCCTGGTCATGCTACGGGCCACGCTGCCTTCGGCGGTGTACTGGGCGGGATGGCAGAACACCAACCCGGCCAGTGGCACGGCCAGCGCGGGCATTCACCACCCCAACGGCGTGGAGCAGGACATCAGCTTCGGCACCAAGGGGATCCTGGAGAAGATCTGCACCACCGGCTCGCTCACCAACAGCGGAAGCCGCGTCAACTACTCGACCGGCGTGACCGAGGGCGGCAGCAGCGGCTCGGGCATCTATGTGACCAGCACCAAGCGGCTCTACGGGGTGCTCTCGTGCGGGCCCACGACCAGTTCCTGCACCAACCTGCTCTACGGTCAGTACGGCCGTCTGGACATGGCCATGACCAACAGCGCGGCCTTCGCGGGCTTCATGGCCGCAGGCAGCGACGACGCCCAGGAACCCAACGATTCCTGCGCTTCTCCCCGCGTCCTGACCGCCGGCACCTACCGCGGCCTGGTGGTCAAGCGCGTGGACGAGGACTGGTACGCCATCGACATGGAGCCCGGCGCCCAGTTGAGCCTTTCCAGCACCTACACGCACAGTTACGGTGACGTGGACTTCCAGCTCTTCGCCAACTGCGGCGACGCCACGGCCGTGGCCAGCAACACCGCGAACGTGAACAACGCCACGCTGAACTTCACCAACAGCACCGGCGCGGCTCGCCGCTACTACCTGAGGGTCTATCTGGGCTCCGACACCCGGAACGACTACTCGCTCACCGTCGGCCTCACGGTGCCGCCGCCGGTGAACAACGAGTGCAACGCGGCCATCTCCACCGGCGCCGCGGCACTGGCGTTCAACACCACCTATGCCACCAACTCCTCGGTGGCCATCCCCTCCAGCTGCCATGCGGGCGGCTCGACCACGATCAACAAGGACCTCTGGTACCAGTTCGTGGTGGAATGCACCGGCGAGGCCTCGGTGAGCACCTGTGGCGCCGCGGGCTTCGACACCAGCCTGGTGGTCTACCCAGGCACCTCGTGCCCCACCGCCAGCACCGCCGTCGTGGCCTGCAACGACAACGGCACCGGGTGCGCCAGCAGCACGAGCACCGTGACCTGGCCCGTGATCGAGGGTGAGAGCTACTACATCCGCCTCGGCAGCCCCTCCAACACGGGCGGCACGGGCACGATCACCCTGGGCTGCACCGCCGCCCCGCCGCCGTGCCCGTCGGACCTCGACGGCAACGCCATCGTGGATTCGGGCGACATCGCCTCGCTGCTGCTCGCCTTCGGCGAATGCGGCGCCCGCAACAACTGCCCAGCCGACCTGGACGCCAGTGGAACCGTGGACGCGGGCGACATCGCCACCCTGCTGCTGGGCTTCGGCAACTGCCCCTGATGTCGGCGTGATTCCGAGTGAAATCAGGGCGGACGTCCGGCCGGGCGTCCGCCCTTTGCTTTGAAGAGCTCCTGACGGCTCATCGAAACAGAGAGAAAGACCCGTGAACCGCACGATCCTCACCCTGGCCTTCACCATGCTCTCCGCACCCGAGGCAATGGCCGGTTCAGGGCCTGCGCTGCTCCATGCGGCTGCGCATGGTCCGCTTCCGCAGGGCATGGACATGGCCGAAACCGTCTCCACGCCCACACAGGTGGCGGGCCTGGAATTCGTGCCGGCCCCTGTGCTGTGGCTCCCTCCCATCGACGAACAGGCCCTGGCTGCGGAGGACGCCCTGGCTGACAAGGGCCAGCCCATGCGGTTCAGCGTGCAGCGGCCGCTGATGGTCGGCGTGCAGGATGGCCAGTGGCTGCCGGTGCCGGGTGGACATGTCTGGCGCGTGGACGTGCAGGGCATGGGCGCGGTGAACACCCGCCTTCACCTGGAAGGCACCGATCTGGGCGACGGCGAGCAGCTGTTCCTCTCCGTGCCGGGCTGGGCCCAGGCCAACACCGGTCCGATCGAGGGCCTTGGCGAGTTCGGCAATGGCGAGGCCTGGGGCCGCTTCGGACCCGGGGACACCGCACGGATCGAGTGGTTCGTGCCAGGCGACTCCATGCCGGAGACCCTGCCCTTCCACACGGTGGACTACTCGCATGGCTACATCGACACCTTCGATTTCCTGCCGCAGCCGCGGTTGGCCGCCGCGTGTCACAACGATCCGGCCTGCTACCCGGCGTGGAGCAACGTGTCGAACGCCACCGCACGCATGAGCTTCACCAGTGGCGGTGCGAGCTACCTGTGCTCCGGTGAACTGGTGGCCACCACCGCCGCCGACGAGACCCCCTACTTCGCCACGGCCAATCACTGCATCAGCACCTCGAGCGAGGCGAACAGCCTCAACTGCCTCTTCTTCTACCGGGCCGGAACCTGCGGCGGCGCGACCACGGCGGGCACCTCGGTGGCGGGTGCGGATCTGGTGGCCACCTACGCCGCCAGCGACTGCACGCTGCTCATGCTGCGAGGCACGCTGCCCGCAGGTGTGGCCTGGGTCGGCTGGCAGAACACGAACCCGGCGAACGGCACTGCGAGCGTGGGCATTCACAACCCCTCCGGCAACAAGCAGGACATCAGCTTCTGCACCAAGGCGGCCACGAACAACTTCTGCGGCTCGGGCACCAACTGGTCCACCGTCAGCTGGACGCTCGGCATCACCGAGGGCGGCAGCAGCGGCTCGGGCCTGTATGTGGAGAGCACGCAACTGTTGTACGGCGTGCTCACCTGCGGCGACAGCGCCTGCACCAACCTGACCGGGCAGGATGGCTACGGCCGATGGGACGTGGCGGTGAACGCCGGTGGCTTCGGCACCTTCCTGGCCGCCGGCAGCGACGACACTCAGGAACCCAACAACGCCTGTGCGGCCGCCAAGGTGATCACCGCCGGCTCGCTGAGCGGCCTGGTGGTGAAGCGCCTGAACGAGGACTGGTACGCCATCGATGTGGCGGCAGGCTCCTCGCTGACGGTCACGACCTCTTACACCCACGCCAACGGCGACATCGACTTCGAGCTCTACGCCAACTGCGGCGACACCACCCCCGTGGCGACCGACCTGGCCAACGTGAACAACGGCTCCATCGCCTGGACCAACTCGAGCACCGAGACCGCACGGGTCTACCTGCGCGCCTTTCTGGCTTCCGACACCCGCAACGACTACGGCATGAACATCGCCCTGAGTGGCGGCGGAGGTGGCGGAGGCGGAGGCGGTGGTGGCGGCAGTGGCTCGGCCAGCGTCCGCATCAGCCAGGTCTATGGTGGCGGCGGCAGCAGCTCCGGCAGCCCGACCTACAACAAGGACTATGTCGAGCTGTTCAACGCGGGTGACGCCGCCGCCGACATCAGCGGCTGGACCATCGAGTACGGCTCCGCGACCGGCGCCTGGGGCAGCAGCAGCACGACCATCTTCACCTTCCCGGCCGGAAGCGTGATCCAGCCCTGCCATTACCTGCTGGTGGCCAGCGCCACGGGCACTGCCGCGGGCGGGGCCCTGCCTGTGACCCCGGACTACACCTTCAGCATCGCCATGAGCGCCACCAACGGCAAGGTCGGGTTGTTCAACGCGGTGAACACCAACAAGCCCTGTGGAAGCGAGCTCGCCGGAACCTTGGTGGACAAGGTGGCCTACGGCACGGCGAACTGCGCCGAGACCACCGCCGTGCCGGCGCTCTCGATCACCACCGGCGCCGTCCGCAACGAGGAAGGTGGCGCCGACACCGACAACAACGCCGCGGACTTCACCGTGGTGACGGCGCCGGTGCCGCACAACGCGGCCTCGCCGGCGGCGTCGACCTGCAGCGCACCTCCCCTGCCGTGCCCGGGCGATCTTGATGGCAGCGGCGTGGTCGATGCCGGCGACATCGGGAGCCTCCTGCTGCTCTTCGGGGACTGTGCCGGCGGCACCCCGGGCTGCACTGGAGACCTGGATGCGAGCGGCTCCGTGGATGCCGGCGACATCGGAAGCCTGCTGCTGCTGTTCGGCAGCTGCCCGGCCTGACTCGAGCGATCACTCGTGGTCGGGCAAGCGGACCTGCAGCGCGGCGGTGAACGCGCTGGCGGCTCCGCCTCTGTCGTTCGCCGAACGCCGCAACGTGCCGGCTGATCGCGCCACCAGACCCTCGAACAGAACCTGATCGCCCATGGTCACGCGCACGGGCCGGTCCAGGTCGAGCATGGCGTCGTCGAGCAGGAACGCGAGCCTGCGGACGCCCTCGGCACTCTCGACGCGGATCTCCTGCCCCTGCCGCGACACGCTCACCCGCTGCCCGGGCCGCGGATCCGGATTCTCGAGCCAGTAGAAGCGCGACTCCACCACGTCGTCCTGCAGCCAGACCACGCGATCGGGCCTCGCGACACGGCGATGCTCCGCCATCCACGGCACCGCCACGGCGTCCTCGCGGTCCATCCAGTGACCCTTGTCCGGGTGGATCACCACCAGGTGCGGGTAGCCGCCAGGATCCGCGGCGGCGAGCGCGTCGAGCTTGTCGCTCCAATCCTGCGCGATGCGGGCGCGGTCGAAGGCGGCGTCCTTGCCCCCCATGTGCAGCGTGAACGGAAGGTTGCGAAGGCCGTCGGGCTTCGTCTCGTTGGGGTGTCCCGCCATCATGGCCGCGGCACCGAAGCGGTCCGCCATGCGCGTGGCCAGCTGGTACACGCCGTCGCCGCCGGCGCTGTAGCCCATCAGGTACACACGATCCGTGTCGATGGCCTGTTCCCGCGCCATCTTGGCGATGAGCGCATCGATCAGCGGCGTCATGGGAGCCTGATGCCACATGTCCCAGGCATCCGTGGGTGCACGCGGAGCCACATACACGCCGTTCGCCGGCGCGTAGAGCCGCTGCTGGTTGCGCCACTGCTGATCGTTGACCTGTGGTGGCGCGCTGCCGCCTCCATGCAGCGAGATGACGAGCGGCCGACCCGGCATGGCCGGACCGAAGGCCTTGCTCCAGCAGCGCATGCTGGAGCTGCCCGCCTGCACGGAGAATTCCTCCTCATGGCCCTGTGGCCAGAGATCGCCGGGCCTGGTCTCCGCGGCAAGCATGGTGCCACGCAGACGCTCGGCATCGTCGCGGCTCAGCAGGGGCACGGAGGACGAAAGCAGCCCCGCCGCGATCCCCGCCAGCATGAACGCCGCGATGCGTGGCCCCGCCACGGGTCAGGGCACCTTGGGCGTGCCCGTGAACTTCTGGCCCACGAAGGGCTTCATCACCTCGGGCGCGCGGTCGATGTCCACCACCACCACACCCAGCTGGGCGCAGCTGTCCTGGCCCGACTCCGACCAGATGAACTTCAGGAAGTCGAGCGTCAGGGCGGGAACCGAGGAAGCGTCCTTGGCGAGCACCACCAGGTTCAGCGGTCGCCACATGGGATAGCTGCGGTCGCGGATGGTGGCGAAGCTGGGCTCCACGAAGGGCTTGCCGCGACCCTCGGAGACCGGCAGCATGCGGGCCCGCGGCTGACGGTTGGCGTAACCCGCGATGCCCATGGCTTGCGGGTAGGCGCAGCACGCGTTGACCACGGAACTGGGCCCCGGCTCGAAGTAGCGCATGACGGTCTGCAGGTCCTCGCCCGGCATGACGAACTCCTGGAACCGCTGCATGGTGCCGTGGCTCATGGGCAGCACGTGGATGGGCATGAAACGATCGCCCAGCGGGGACTTGGGATCCAGCTCGTTCCAGCGGACGATCGGATCCTTGGTCAGGCTGTGGGTGATGGCGAAGATGCCGTTGAGCTGGTCGCGCGTGATGCCCGGCAGCGGATTGTCGGCGTTGACATAGATGCAGGTGGCGTCCAGGGCCACGGGAACCTCGAACACCTTCAGACCCGTGGCGCCTTCAAGCTCCTGGATCTCCGAAGGCGTCAGGCTCCGCGAGACTGCGGCCAGGTCGCACTGCCCAGCCCTCAGCGCCTCGATCCCCTTGGTGCTCCCGCCCTGCTTCACGGACACCTTCAGTCCGGGATAGACCGATTCATAGCTGGAGGCGATCTTCGCCAGCAGCGGCGCCATGGCGTTCGAGCCGACGATCCGGAGCGATCCCGTGAACGGCGGCGCCTTGGCGATGTATTCCGGGAACTTGGCCACCTCCGCGGAGACCTCCGCGGTGTACCAGCCCTGCATGGCGGAGGCTCCCGCGGTGGCGACCGAAGGCGTGGCGGAGGGCTGCACCAGCGAGGCGGGTGTGGCCGGCTTGGCCGCGGGTGGGTTGGCCTGCGGAGCCGACGCCACGCACGCCAGAGCCAGACCTGCGATCAGGGCACGAACTCTCTTCATGACGCGTGCCTCCGCTTCCACAGATAGAACAGGAACACGGCCGCCAGCACCGCGCCCACCAGGGCGGCGATGCGCCAGATCAGGCGTCCGGTGAGTTCGTCGGCGGCACCCTGCACCTCGCGGATGCGCATCTGGATCAGCGACTCGACGGGCTTCAGGGCCGCCTCCATGCGCTGCTGCTGCGTGAGATTGTTGGTGGTGCCCAGCAGCTCGTTGGCCGCGATCAGGTTCTTGTGCACCTCGTTCAGCAGGCTCTCGTACTCCTTCAGATCGACCGGCTTCGCGGGCGGGGCGCCGGCGTTGGCGGCGGCCGAGGCCTGCTGCATGGCCTGCACGATGCGGAGCGCTTCGGTCACGCTCTTCATGGCGGAATCCGAATCCCGAAGGATGGCCTGGGTGCTGGTGGTGAGCGGACCCACCTTGTCGAGCAGCTGGACCGTGGACACGATCGACTCGCGGTACTGGGTGAGCAGCTCCTTGCCCAGGTCGCCCTTGCTCGCGAGCATGTCGGGCATGCCCGAGGCCATGTCGCTGACGTTGTTGATGTTCTGCAGCAGCCGCTGCGACTCCGGCATGACCAGGAAGTCGTAGGTGATGGCCTGGATGTTCCAGCCCGCGAACAGCGGCACGCGCTTGGCCCAGAAGAAGGACCGCTCCAGCGCGTAGTTCGCCTGGGCGACCTGCTCGGTGGCTCGGTCGAGCGGCTCCAGCAGGCCGCCGCCGCCCTTCACCTCCTCGATCAGGGCGGAACCACGGCTGGCCGCCACGTCGGAGAAGCGGACGTACGCCACGAATTCAGTGCCGCCGTTGGTGTACCACCAGTTCGAGATGAGCATGTCCAGCTCGTCCAGCTGGTCCTGTGTGAACACGCGGGCGCCGATCTCCCAGATGTCCTCGCGGGCATGGCGCAGGTTCTGCTCCAGGTACTGGGCCCGGTCGCCCCAGATCACGCGTGAGCGGCCCGAATCGACCCAGAAGTAGTTCTGCAGCGTGACCACCACCAGCTGGTCCACCAGCTGGGTGACCGTGTCAGGGCTGGTGGCGATGTCGTACATGCTGCTCACCCCGAGCAGCCGCAGGCCGTTCATGATGCGGCGCTGCTGCA
>CAIOTP010000161.1 GCA_903861235.1 uncultured bacterium
CCGCGGTGCTGGCCGGCGCCTGGGGCTGGAAGATCCTGTCCACCCGAGGAGGTTCCGCATGAGGCGGCTCCTTCCGCTGCTGCTGGCGACGCTCGCGGGGTGCCAGGTGGCCGGCATCATGGGCGCGGTCGGCCACAACATCGAACGCGAGAAGAAGATCGAGGTGCTGGCCAAGTACGCCGGGCTGGACAACCGGAGCGTGGCCGTGCTGGTGAAGGCCGACATGGGCACGCTCTACGAGCACCCCACGGCCGCCCCGAACATCGCCATGAACGTGTCGCAGCGCCTGCACGAGAACGTGCCGGGCGTGAAGGTGCTCGACCCTCGCACCGTGATGAACTTCCAGTACCAGCGACCCTCGTGGGCCGCCATGCCGCTGGGCCAGATCGCCGACGAGCTCGATGTGGACCGCGTGGTGGTGATCGACATCTACGAATACCGCATGCATCCGCCGGGAAACCGCTGGATGTGGGAGGCGGTGTGTGCGGCCCACGTGGGCGTGGCGGAGCGTGACGGCATCGATCCCGACGAGATGGTCGAGCAGTGGAACGTGAGCGCCAAGTTCCCGCCTCAGGAGGGCACCGCCCGCGACCAGCTCAACCAGACGCTGGTGCAGAACGGACTGCTCTCCACTTTCGTCCGGAACGCGGCGTGGGTCTTCTACGACCACATCGAGGACAAGTATCCGGACATCCGCAAGTGATGCGCCGGAGCCTCCCCATCCTGGCGCTCCTTCTGGCGGCCGCCAGCTGCAACATCATCACGCCGGCGGCCTACATCATCGAGGGCCCCGACTCCAACGAGGCGCAGTACACGCTGCCGGACCGCCGAACCGTGGTGTTCGTGGACGATCGGCAGAACAAGCTGGCCCGCACGCAGCTCCGCTCGATCATCGGCGACCGCGTGGCCAGCGACCTCATGCGGAAGGAGCTGGTCACCGAGACCATCGCCAGCCGCGACGCCATCGCCGTGGCGCGGCGTGAGGAGAGCGTGGGCAAGCCGCTCTCGATCGAGGACATCGGCCGCAAGGTGGGCGCCGAGGTGGTGATCTACGTGCAGATCGGCGGCTTCAACCTCTCGGAGGAGGGCAACGTGCCTCGCCCCAACGGCTACGCCCTGGTGAAGGTGATCGACGTCACCGAGCGGCGTCGCCTTTTCCCCAGCGATCCCGAGCAGCCCGGTGTGCAGGTGGACAGCACCATGCGCGAGGTCTCCATGGAGCTCTACAACAGCCCTTCGGGCCGACGCGGCATCGAGGAGCAGTTGGCCGACAACATGGGCGACCGGATCGCCAAGGTCTTCTACAAGCACGAGAAGAACGAGCTGGGCAAGGGCGTCGGAGTGCGCAAGTGAGCGGCCACGGGCCGCTCGTGCACCTGGTCGACCCGCTCGGTCCCGGCGCCTCGCGGTGGCTGGCCGCCCTGGCGACGCGGTGGGGCCAGGGCACCGTGGTCGCGCTCGGGTCCGCGGGGCAGGTGTCATGCGACCACCGGGTGCCGGTGAGCTCGTCCCGGTCGGCCACCGTGCGCACCCTGGAGCGTCTGCTGGCGGTCCTCGGCACGGGTCACCTGGTCGCATGGGGCACACGGGCCGCTGCGATCGCCTCGGAGGCTCGGGACCGAGCCGATCGCTGGCTCATGCTCGACGGCGTGCCCCGGACCCGTTCCATCCCCTTCGACGCCGAGGTGGCTTGCATGGGGGAGGCGGTGGCGGACGCCGCCATGCGGGCCGGATGGCCACCGATGCGTCTGCGCATGGTGCAGCCGCCTGCGCCGCTCGCCGCGGCCTGGGACACCGACGGTGCCCTGCGACGCGCACATCGTGATCGTTGGGGCGCCTCGCCGGAATCGATCGTGGTGGGCCTGCTTCCGGCGGGGCCGGGCGAGGGCGATGCCATGACCGCGATCGACGTGGTCGGTCGGGCGCATCTGGCCGGTGTGGACGCCCGGCTGGTGCTGCACCCGGACACCGGCGGTTCCGCGGCCATGGAGGTCTTCGCCCGCAAGGCGGGGCTTCGCGATCGTGTGCGCTTCGACGAGGGCGTGGCTTCGCCCGAGTCCCTGGCCTCGGGCGTGGACGCATGGCTCTCCCTGCCCGATCCCGCGAGCGACGGCACGTCCCTGGACCCTGCGGTGGTGGGCGGCCTGGCAGGATGTCTGCTCGCCTCCGAGGATTCGCTCGCCGCCTCCGCCATGGAGCGGGGTGTGGACGGCGTGGTGGCGAAGGGTCGCAACGCGCTGGCGGCGGAGCTGGTCACGCTGGCCGAGGCGCCGGATCGTCGGATCGAGATCGGCCAGGCGGCCCGTGCCCGACATGCCACCGCCGGCCGGCTTCAGGCCTTCCGGGAGCTGCTCTCGGGCATCGCCGCGCGGGCAGGGATCCTCGAGGCGAAAGCCTCGGCGGCACCCGCGTAGAACGATCGCAGCAGTTCCGCCGGCAGCCGCTTGCCCCGCAGCCGCGGGGCATCCATGGGGCTGAACCTTCCCGGCTCGAGCATGGCCAGGTCCGGGTCCGCGATCGGGCTCGGACCGTCGTGATCGGTCTCCCACAGCATGCGAAGCGCCCAGTACCGGCTGGCGTAGAGATCGAACGCATCCTCGGGTGCGCTGGCCTTGGCCGCCATCTCGCTCTTGCCCTCGGCCGGCTGCAGGTGGTCGTCGGTGGTCACGATGTCGCTGCCGAAGAGGATCCGCCCCTGGAAGCGGTGAAGGAAATCCAGCACGGCCTGGCGCTCATGCCGGCTGACTTCACGCACCATCCACTTGGTCGCGCTCGCGTCCAGGTGCAGGTTCGGGTGGCGATCCAGCAGGCCCGCCAGGAAGCCCAGGTCCTCCGGCCAGCCGCCCAGGTGCGCGGCGATCCAGGGCACGCCGAAACGGTCGAGCAGCCGCTCCAGCGGAAGGTAGTGCGAGGCCTTCGTGCCGTAGACGGCGGCGTCCCGGTAGCGCGTGGCGAACCAGGTGTCGGGATCGGCCACGTGGGTCATGAAGGCCATGCCCAGCGATGCCGCCAGCTCCATGGCCCGCACTCGGATCGGTGCATCCAGTCGGAACATGCCCGGGTCGCCCAGTTCCAGGGCGAAGTCGGTGATCCGCGGCGCCGCCCAGAACTTGCAGAGGCGGGCGCCCTCGCGGTGATAGCCCTCGATGCGCGCCAGGAAGCCGTCGCCATGGGCGTGACGGCGGTCCTTGTCGGTGAAGTCGGGCATGGCGATCAAACGCAACCGATCGCCCAGCACCGGGCGCACGAAGGGCACCTGCTCCAGGGCGGTCATGGACCAGATCTCCCGGACCCCGTACAGGTCCATGGCCTCCCGAAGCAGCTCCGCGGCACGGCCGCCGTTCACATGGGCGTGGGCATCCACGATGCCGTGCGGCAGCGGGACGAATCGCGACGCCTCGGCGCGGTAGTCCAGGTCGAGCAGGTTCGATGGGTTCCGCGGCACGCCGCGATGCTAGGAGCTCAGCGGGAGCGCTTCTTCAGCGGTCGCTTGGCCGAGGCCTTCTTCGCCGGAGCACGCGCCACCCGGCGATGGACGGCCTCGCCGTTCTCCAGACGGCCCGCGTGGTGCACGCAGGCGATGTACATCTCGTGGTCCGCCTCGATGTCGAGGTAGCGCACCATCTCGCAGTCCAGCCACCATTCCGCACGCAGCGGCACGGGACAGAGCGAGGGTGTGCTGAGGTGCGGCAGGCCGAGGAACGGGTCGCGTCCCAGCTCGGGCATGACCTGGAAGATCCGCTCCACCAGC
>CAIOTP010000162.1 GCA_903861235.1 uncultured bacterium
GCGCCTCGGCGATCGCGCGCCGACCGACCTCCTCCTCGCTGTACTCGACCACCACGAAGGAGACGCCCTCCTCGGCGGTGGGCTCGGTGTGCGAGAACGTGACCGGGCAGCCGGCCTCTTCCTGAAGCGCCAGCGCCGTCGCCTCCAGCACGTGCGCAAGCGACGTGCGCCCCGCGCGGTCCCGCGGCAGCACGCCGATGTCCGGGAAGCACTGTCGAAGGCGGGCCTCGAAGGCCTCCAGGTCGGTCGGCACCGCCTCCTCAGGCGTGCACGACACCAGGGCCTCGAGCGATGTTCGTTGGGTCCAGCGGTTGGGGCCCCGAAGGGCTCGGACGCGTCGCAGTTCCATGGTGGGTCGGAGTTCCGATGCGGGATGGGGACTGCGGCGATCAGCCGATCGCCGTCGACTCGGGCTGCGGCTCCGGCATGGCACGCGTGTAGGGATCGAGATCGGTGGCGAAGGTGGCCACGCCGGTCACAATGAGATCCAGCTCCAGGCCATGCGCCCAGGCCGCGGCGACCGCCGCAAGCGTGGCTGATCGCTGACCCTCGGTGGCGCCGCCGTCGAGCAGGTCCTCGACCACGGTCTCCGCCTCGCCGGTGGCCAGCACCACGGCCCTGCCGCGAGCGAACGCCGCACGGCCCCCACCGGCCAGGTGACCCCGAACGGCGGGAAGGGTCCCGTCGATCGCGTAGAGCACCACGGTGCCGTCGCAGAGCTCGGCCATCTCCAGGATCCGTGGATCGACCGCATGCAGCACGGCGGCGCCGCGCGGCAGCACCACGTCCACCTGCGATCGCATGACCTTGAACATCTGCCCCGGCTCGTGGATGTCGTGCTCGGCCAACTTCTCGTGTCCCGACAGGTCGTGCACCACGCCGATCTCGCATCGGTCGTAGGGCAGTCCATCCTCCAGGATGGCCCGGGCGTTCGTCTCCAGGATGGCCGTTTCCACCAGGTGGTTCATGAGCACCCGTCGGCCCGCCTCCCATTGCGTGCCGTCGCCGGCGTCCACGAGCCTTCGATCCAGGCAGGTTCCCGCCCGACACGCCAGTCCCACATGCTTTCCCGCCAGGTGCAGCAACCACGCCAGCAGGCGCACGATCCGGCCCGTGTCGATGGATCCTGCCACGCCGAGGATGGGCACGCGGCCGTCGTCCTCCGCCGGGAAGAGATGGTCCACGATCACGCGTCCCACCGGACGGGCCTGACCCGAGACCGGTGTCGCGTGCACCAGAAGGCCGGGCCCCGCATGGATCTCGACCACGGCTCCGCCCTGCTCGGGGAGCGGCCGGCCGATGTCCTTGGCCACCACGTCCACGCCGGCGATGTCCAGCCCCACCAGCCGCACGGCCAGTTCCACCACCCGCACCACCTCGGGATGCACTCGGTCGGTGCAGTCGACCGCGTTGCGCCCGATGCGCTGCACGATCACCCGGCTTCCCGCGGCGGGCACGCTGGCGGGCGTGAGTCCCTGCCTTCGAAGCGCCAGCAGGATGGTGCGATCCGCCTCGCAACGGATCCTCGGGGGCGTGGACTCGGCGCCCGACAGGTTGGCGGCACCCGGATTGATCTGGTCGTCCACCAGCTCCTGCACGGAGGATCGTCCATCGCCGGTCACCCAGGATTCGTCGCCCTGCGCCGCCGCGACCATCCGGCCCCCAACCACCAGCAGACGGTGCTCGCTTCCGACCACGGCCTGCTCCACGATCGCCCTCCCGTCGTCGGCGGCGGCCCGTGCGAACGCCGTCCGCACCGCCTCCTCCGAGGAGAGGTCCACCAGCATGCCCCGCGCCGCCGCGCCTTCGACCGGCTTCACGGTGACCGGAAGGCCGATCGACTCCGCCGCCTCCCACGCCGCGAGCGACGAATCCACCTCGCGGCTCGCGGGCACGGGCACTCCGCAGGCGGTCAGCAGCGACCGGGCCAGGGTCTCCTCGCGGGCGATTCCCTGCGCGATGGCGCTGGTGCGCCCGGTCTCGGAGGTCCAGATGCGCTGCGCCCGGGCCCCATGGCCCAGCTGCACCAGGCTTCCCTCGGTCAGGCGGATGTGGGGAATGCCTCGCTCGGTGGCCGCGGCCACGATGATCGCGGTGCTCGGATCGAGGTAGCTCCGCTCCACCTCCTCGCGCACCAGCTCCACCGAGGCCGCCACGTCGAAGGCCTGTCCATGCAGGGCCGCCTGCAGCAGC
>CAIOTP010000163.1 GCA_903861235.1 uncultured bacterium
CACCAGGGTGGGCCGGCCGGCCTTCTCGATCACGTTGGCGATCGTGAAGGTCTTGCCGGTGCCGGTCGCCCCCAGCAGCGTCTGCCAGCGGCGACCCTGCGAGAGTCCGGTGGAGAGCTGCTCGATGGCCGGCGGCTGGTCGCCCATGGGGGTGAAGGGCGACCGGATCTGGAAGGGCCTGCTGGCCATGAGGAGGAAGGTAGGTCCTGACCCCTTCAACGGTCCCAGGCGTGGAGAGGCGGGCGTGTTTTCTGGTTTTTCCTGCTTGGAGGCCCGTTCATGGAAATTTCGTCGGATTTCGGGGTTCGAAAGTTGACGCGGGTCCGATCCGTGGCACATTGCGCCTCGAGGTGCCCCAACACCTCAGTTTCCCGTTCCTTCCCGTTCTTCCCGTTACTCAAAATTTCGGTTCTACGGCAGAGTGGCTGCTGATGTGACTTGGGTCTTGCGCGACCTGGGCCCACCGGCATGGTTCTCTCTCCCGCAGGATCCCAACGGAGAGTGTCCCATGCTGCGTTCCCCTTCCGCAGTGCTGCTGGCAACCCTGTTCGCCGTTCCCGTCGCCCACGCGGGCGTCACCTGGACGGTGGGCAGCGACGCGAACTACGACTTCTACAACATCCACACCGCGGTGTCCGACACCCGCGTGCAGGACGGCGACTCCATTCGCATCTTCAGCGGTGGCTACCTGGGTTTCGACTCGGGTGACAAGGCCCTTCGTTTCGAGCCGGGCAACTCGCCGGGAATCGTGGATGTCTTCGGTTCCATGTTCCTCCGCCAGAACTCGGTCATCAACTTCGAGATCGGCGGCTACAACAGCGGTCTTTCGGGTGGCGCTCCCGACTTCGACCAGTTCATCGTGACCGGCAACGTGAACCTGGTGGGAGATCTGGAGATCACCCTTTTCAACGGCTTCTCCCCCAATCTGGGCGACTCGTGGGCCATCGTCCAGTCGGGCGGCAGCATCGCCTACACGGGCGTCACCACCTTCCCGCAGCTGGGCAACGGCCTGAGCTGGAACATCCAGGTCGTGGCCGGAAGCAGCGAATTCGGCGGCTCGGGCAGCAGCCTGATCGTCAGCGTGGTGCCCACGCCGGGTGCCGCGGCCCTGATCGGCCTGGCCGGCCTGATCGGCAGCCGCCGTCGCAGGAACTGAGCGACTTCACGGCCCCCCTGAGGGGCCTTCTTGGAACGCAGCACGAATCACGCGGCCCCCGGGACGGGGCCGCGTGGTTGTTTTTCGGACCCGAGAGTCGAGGTGTTTTTCCCGAAGTTTCAAGACCTGCGGTCCGTTCGCTTGCGTGCCGGCGCAGTCGATGGCAGGGTGGCTCGTCCGCCTCTGCAAGGGAGAAATCGTCATGCCTCCGCACGAAGCCAGAACCCGTGTGCTGCCCAACCTGCTCGTCGCCACCGCCTGCCTCTGTGTGGGCATGCTGCTGGCTCGGGCCATGGGCTTCTGAACGGAACCCACGGACATTCCTTGATCCCGGGGAGGGCGCGAAAGAAACGACCCCCGAGGTTGTGCCTCGAGGGTCGCCTGGAATGCCGTCATCGCGTCCGAAAGGGAACGGACGACGGTTTGCGCCTGAGTTGACTCTTCCCTCACTCTCCAGAACGCAAGGCGAGGCGGTGTTCCCTCAGGCGTCTCCGAATTTTTCCGCCGTTCGAAGGTCGGTCACCGGAAAAAGAAGCACGACCCCGCTGCTGGAAGCGGGGTCGTGCGTTGCGACAGGTCCGGCCTGAGGCCTGCTGGAAAGGCCCGGAAGGCCGATCCCGTCGCTGGCTTGGGGGTTCGTTTCAGCGGCGACGACGGCTGCCGACAAGGCCGGCCAGGCCGATCAGGGCCGCGGCGCCGGGAGCGGGCACCACGCTGGCGACCAAGCTGCTGCCCGAGCCGCCGAATTCGCTGCTTCCGGCCACGACCTGGATGTTCCAGCTCAGGCCGTTGCCCAGGGAGGGGAGGTCGGTGAGGCCGGAGAAGGTGATGGAGCCCGAGGTCTGAATCAGCGTCCAGGAATCGCCGAAGTTCGGGCTGAGGTCGTTGATCAACCGGATGCCCAGGCGACCCTCGAAGAGCATGTTGCCGTCCACGATGAATTGGTCGAAGTCGGGGGCGCCACCCGAAAGGCCGCTGTTGTAGCCGCCGATCTCGAAGTTCACCTGGGATGCGGTCCGCACACGGACCGGGCCGGTGAAGTTGACGATGCCGGGTGAATTGCCGGGCTCGATGGTCAGGCTGAGATCGCCGGTGTCGAAGCCGCCGTAGGTTCCGGAGAGCACGCGGAGCGTGTCTCCGTTGCGGATCCGCTGATCCAGCAGAGCGGCGGCGATCGAGTCGAAGTCGCCCTCACCATTGCTGACGACCCACAGGTCGGCGGCAGCAGGAGCGGCGAACGAGGCGGCGAGAACGACGACGGGAAGCGAACGGGACATGGGGAACTCCGACAGGGGGGGAAACTGTCAGTCCGTCTCCAGCAGACGTCCTGACACCCTGAGAAACGAAAAGCGAGGTCGCCGCCCCTCATGACAAAGCAAAATTTCTTCACGCCGCCGGGATGGCGGTGGAAGAGAACAATGGCCAATAACAACGCCACAAAGGCGTTGAAAATGGCAGTCTGAACCTCCCTCGAAAACATGAACGCAAACCAGCGTCAAGGCCCATCACGGAATCGCGTGTGATTCCAGATTCCCGCCGGACCGAATCAGGCGGGGTTGGAGAGCAGTTCCCGGGGGGACTGGCGGACCAGACCCCGAACCGTCGGCCAAGCCGCCGCCCAGGCAAGCAGCCCGACCATGACGCATCCGGCGAGCCACGCCCAGAGGGGGAACACGGCGGCCAGCTTCAATCCCGCCAGATCCGCAAAGAGAACGCGTCCAGCCCAGGCCAACTCCCACCCCAGTCCCGTGCCCGCGAGCATGGCGGTGATCGCCACCACGCCAGCTTCGGCCAGGATGAGCCCCACCACGGGACCGCGTGCCGATCCGATGGCCCGGAGCACGCCCAGTTCGCCGCGGCGGCCCTGCACCTGCGCCGCGATCACGCTCCCCACCCCAAGCGAGGCGACCAGCAGGGCCGCGAAGGCCACGGCACCGCTCACGCCCAGAATGAGGCGGCCCACATCGTCGATCGCTGCGCGGATGGCGCGGCCGCTGGCGAACAGCGCGCCCGGCGCCGCCGCGGCCACCCGGTCGGCCATCGCGTCGTCGGACAGCTCGACATCCGGCACCAGATCCATCTGCATGAGCACCGCCTCGCGCGAGCCGAAGTGCCTGCCCACCGTGGCCAGGTCCAGAAAGACGCAGCTCATGGCGTGCTCCATGTAGATGCTGCGGATGCCGAAGACCTGGGTGGCGATGTCCAGTCCGGCGCTGCGAACCACGCCCACGATCTCGAACTGGGCCCGGGACCGCGGCGCGATCAGCTCGATGGTCTCGCCCACTTCCAGTCCGCGGGCGGTCAGGAACTGCTCCGCCACCAGCGCGCCTCGGCCGTCGCGCAACTTGGGGAGGGCGGATTCGGGGGTGCCCTGGATCCACTCCAGTCGGTTCATGGCCAGAAAGGCGTCCGGTTCGAAGCCCACGCAGATCACTCCCGGTGGCGCCACGGCCTGGATGCCCAGGCCGGCTTCGCCTCCCACGCGGAGCGGCAGGTACCCCACGGCCGCCGCACGCCGCACGCCGGGCAGTTCTCGCAGGGCGGCCTGCTCCTGCACCGAGAGCCCGCTCACCTTCATGGCGAAGGCGTCGCCGAATCGGATGCGGGAGCGGATCTCGCCCAGCATGCCCTCGCCGTGACTCCAGGTGGTCACGAGCACGCTCAGGCCCATCATCAGGGCCCCGGCGGTCAGTCCCAACCGATAGGGAGCCCGCGCCACGCTGCCGCGGAGGAGCCCGGGCGGCAGTCGCAGGAGCCGCGACGCCGGCGCCGACACCGTGGCGGAGACCAGCCGCAGCAGCGGGACGCACAGCAGGAACCAGCCCGCATGCGCGCAAGCCAGTCCAAGCAGCGCATGCAGCCAGAACTTCCGCTGCGGATCCGCGACCTGCGTCACGATCACCGCCTCCACGGCGGCCAGCACCGCGCCGGCGGCCAGACAGATCCAGGGACCGTGGCGTGCCGGTGGCCGCGAACGGCTTCGAAGCGCCGCCAGAGGCTGCGTGGAAGCGGCCTGCCAGGCGGGAAGGGCCGAGCCCAGAAGGCCGCTGGCCAGCGAAGCGCCCAACGCCAGAAGGACGCCCTCGCCGGAGGGCACCAGGCCCAGCGGAAGGCTGCTCTGGAACCACCAGGCCACCGTCGCCGCGCCTGCCAGGCCCAGCGGCACACCGGCCGCGGCGGCACCGGCGCTGAGCGCCGCACCGGCCAGCAGCGGTCCCGCGAAGAGCTGCCCGCGCGAGGCTCCCAGGCACCGCAGCAACGCCAGTTCTCGGCCCAGCTCGCCCACCGAGGTGGTCATGCCCACACCCACGATGAAGGCGCCGGCGAGCACCGCGATGGAGCAGGCCAGCAGGAAGCCCAGTCGTGCGGCACCCACCTGGCGGTCCATGCCGCTGGTGGCCATCTCCGCCGGCTCGAGCAGCAGCCCCTCGGGCACGAGCGACGATCGCTCGCTGCACCACCGCGCAGTGTCCGTTCCGGGCACCAGCACGATGGAGACCTGGGTGAGCAGACCTGGGCGGTCGGACATCTGCGCCAGAAGTGCTCGGTCCACCTCCACGGCGGCTCGCTGCAGGGCCCCCAAAAGAGGCCGGTCCATGATGCCGCTCACGGTCAGGTCCACCGGTTCGCCCAGCCGCGTGATCCGCACCCGATCGCCCACGCCCACCGCCAGGTTGGCGGCCGAAAGGGGGATCGAGCACGATCTCCTGCGAGGATGCCCTGGGTCTGCCCTGACGCAGCGGCGCGCCCCGGAGCCTGGGTTCGTCGCACGGATCCACACCGCGGGCCTGGGCGGTGGTCCTGCGGATGCGGCCCTGCCCGTCGGTGCCGGCGTCGGCGCGGATCAGCGTGAGCGAGCCGGTGAGCCGTCCCTGGACCGCCTGCACCCCGGGCCAGCCGCGGATCTCCTGCAGGATGGCGTCGTCGAAGGGCGCACCGGTCTGCTGCACCAGTCGTGCGTCCACCGAGCCCAGCAGGCGCTCCAGCCTCGCCTCCAGGTTCACCTGGGCGGTCCGCATGCCGCTGCTGACCGCGGTCACCAGCGCGGAGGCGAGCGCCACGGCCACCGCCAGCAGCAGGGACCTAGACCGCCGCGCGGAGAGTGTCCGACAGGCGAAGCGCCAGCTGGGACGGATCCAGGCCGTCGACATGGAAACTCCCGGCCACGCGGCCGTCGCGCAGGACGTGGACCTGCTCGCAGTGCGCCGCCGCGAGCGGTTCGTGGGTGACCATGACCACCAGCATGCTGCGGTGGCGCGCGACTTCGGCCAGCAGCCGCCACAGGCGGTCGCTGGCCTGGCTGTCGAGATTGCCGGTGGGCTCGTCGGCCAGCAGCACCGGCGGCTCCTGCAGCAGC
>CAIOTP010000164.1 GCA_903861235.1 uncultured bacterium
GCCGTAGGCGGCGAGCGCCTTCTGTTCACGCGCTGCGGCGGCACGCGCGCGATGCCACGATTCGCGTGTGGACGGATTCGCCTCGAGCGCCATCGCGGCGAGATCCGGCAGACCCCAGATGCGTTCGATGCCGGGGCCCGGTCCTTCCACCGGCGGTTCGCCGGCCTGCGCGGCCTGCACGGTGACCGCGTCGTCGATGCCACGGCGGATGGCCTGGGCCTGCTCCTGATCGTTGGCTCGACCCAGGGCACGCAGCCGCTCCACGAGCGAATCGGGATCGTCGGTGGGCGCGGGACGCGACGGCTGCGAGGCCCGCTCGGCCACCACGGCGTCGATCTTGCGCTCGGCGTCGGCGAGGCCTGCATCCCAGAGCTCGGAACGCTGTCGGCACGACATCATCGAGGCGGCGACCGCGACGCCGCACCATGCGATCAGGCTTCCTGCCATGTCCCGATGCCGTCCTGGCATGCCGGCAATATAGGGGCAGGACCCCGGTGCGCATCCACGATGGACGGAGGCGCCTCGTACCCTTCGCGTAAAGGCCCGAGCTCCCATGCGAAGCCCCGACCAAGATCTGCCCCCGCCGACGGACCATGCCCGTCCCTGGGGACGTGCCGACCTGCTGCTGGCGGGGCTGTTCGCCTTGGTCACGCTGGCCATGAGGGTCATGCTGCTCCTCCGATCGCAGGACACGGCATGGCCGCATGGGGTGCTCTACGAGGGTGACGCTCCGGTCTGGGCCCAGTGGGCGGCCGCCCTCTCCTCCGGACGACCTTTCGAGGACGACCTCCCCTTCCGCACCCCAGGCGTGGCCTTCGCGCTGCACTGGATGGGGGCGTCCACGCCGCCCTTCACCGCGGCGAAGCTGGTCTGGTGCGTCATGAGTGCGGCGACCGTGGGTGTGCTGCATCTGGTGGTCACACGATGGTTCGGTCGCGTCGCAGCCATGGTGGCGGCCTTCCTGACCGCGGTCTCCTTCGGCTCGCAGGCAATCGCCGTCTCGCTGAACAACGAAGCACCCTACGCCCTGCTGATCACCGGCGTGACGGGTGCCACTCTGGCGTGGCGGGACCGGCCCCGCATGTGGCTTGCGATCGCCCTCGGCCTGATGCATGGTGCATGCCTGCTTCTTCGCGCGGAGCATGTGATGCTGCTGGGCATGCTGGCTGCCTGGAGCGCGGTCTCGGCCGCTCGCCGCGGCACGTCGTGGGTGCGGGCGGTGACGCAGACGGCCGCCGCGGCGACGCTGGCCGTGATCACCTGCATGCCGTGGATCCTGCGCAGCCACGCGGCCGTGGTCCGCTTCAACACCATGGACTCGGGCATCGTGTGGGATCGGACGGATCCGCCGTGGACACCCGAGGCCGCGGAACGCCTTCGCGCCCTGCCCGGCTTCGCCCAGCGGCCCAACTTCGCGTATCTGGGAAGCCTGGCGAAGCAGTCGGGAGCGGCGCAGGTGGACGAGGCCACGGTCCGCGACTTCTTCGAACGGCGTTGGGGCTCGACCCCGGAGCCGCTGGCCTCGTGGTCGTTGGTCTCCTTCAAGGGGCCGCTGGATTTCGCGTTGGCGAACGACCTTCGCGGCGACGGTGGATTCTCGGTGGTCGGTCTCGCGGACTCGGGCTCGCCGGCGCCGGCCTTCTCGCTGGCCAGGCCGAGTCACCTGAACCTGGTCAACCACGGCTACGCGGTGGGATGGGCTTCGATCCGCCAGGATCCCATGGCCTGGTCACGACTGGTGTTCGAGAAGCTGCGGCGGTTCGCCGACGGAGCCACGCTCGGACTCTTCGCCAACGACTGGCCGCATGCCTGGCGGCATGTGCGCCACCCCGTGGACATGGCCGTGCCCGAGCGGGGCGACGCCCCGGCGTGGACCACGATCATGCTGTCGCTGCTGGTGCTCGGGGCCTGGGTGGCGTGGCGATCTCCTGCCGGCGGCGTGCTCCTGGTGATCGTCGGCTACCGGATCCTGGTGGTGACGGCCTTCTACGGTTACGCAAGACATGCGGTGTCGATCGGGCCCGTGCTGTTCACGCTGATCGGCGTCGCCGTGCAGTGGATGGCGGGTCAGGAATTCCTGCGACCGCGCCGGAACCTCCTGCGACGCCTCGGCGTGGCCGCCACCGCGGTGCTCCTGGTCAACGGCCTGATCTGGTCGTGGCGTGCACCCATCTGGTTCGCCCAGGGCGCACGGATCCGACCCACGCCCGAATGGCATCCCGATGCGTTCGAGTCGGTGGACGCGATCACCCTGGAGCCGCTGCCGGGCTCAGTCCGCTGACGCGGCGACCTGTTCGCGCGAAGCACCTCCGGACAGGACGCCGGGAGGGCAGTCGGCGACCGCCTGCTCCAGCCGGCGCCGTTCGGTGGCGGGCACCCGGTCGATCACGCCAAGCTGGCGCCAG
The DNA here is from genome assembly GCA_903861235.1 of uncultured bacterium. Classification (GTDB taxonomy): domain Bacteria; phylum Planctomycetota; class Phycisphaerae; order Phycisphaerales; family SM1A02; genus SYAC01. Next base: position 2,406 of record CAIOTP010000164.1, read on the forward strand.
GTGTCGAGCAGGGACTCCGCCTCCATGCCCGCGTAGGCCAGCGTGGAATCCACGATCGGTCGACCCATGATCGACTCCAGTTGCGACGCCGAATAGGTGGGACGCACCGCGGCGGTGGACTGCGTGCCGTACTGGTTCAGGTTGCTGGCGAAGATCCCCGCGGCACTGACCGGCAGGAAGTCCTCGTAACGCAGGCCTTCGACCTGGGCCAGACCCTGCGCCACCAGTTCGTGGATGTCCGTGCTGGGCAAGGCACCTCGCGCGGCCAGCCCCTTGGGCGTGGGGGCGTAACGACCGAACACCAGCCCCTGCCTCAGCAGCTCGGGCAGCGTCTTGGGGAACGGCGA
>CAIOTP010000165.1 GCA_903861235.1 uncultured bacterium
AGACCGCGGGCCTGCGCGACTTCGTCACGCCACGGCTCAACATCGCCGGTCACGTCGATCTGCACAGCTACAGCCAGATCATCATGTGGCCGTACAGCTACACCAGCGCACTGCCGCCTGAGTCCGCCACCTACACGCGGGTCAGCGGAGCCATGGGCAATGCGCTCAAGGCCGTCAACAACCGGACCTACACCGTGGGCAACAGCTGGCAGGTGTACGGCGCCACGGCAGGCTGCATCGAGGACTGGACCAGCACCACCACCGGCGGCATGGGCTGGTGCACCGAGGTGCGTGACACGGGCAGCTACGGCTTCGTCATGCCCAACACCGAGATCCTGCCCAATGCGCGGGAGAACATGGCCAGCGCCACGACCATGATGGAGGAACTGCTCAAGGCCAGCACCATCACGCTGGTCAGCGGTCCCTCGACCACCATGGCCGCCGATGTGGCGCAGCCGGTGCGGGTCGCGGTGACCGCCAACTGCGGATCGCTGATCGCCTCCAGCCCGGTCAAGCTGAAGTGGAGGGTGAACGGAGGCGCCACGCAGACCGCGAGCATGACGCTGGCTTCGGGCCAGTGGGGGGCCAACCTGCCGGCCACGGCGTGTGGCAGCACCGTGGCCTGGTGGGTGGAGGCGGAGACCAACTTCAGCGTGACTCGTTGGCCCGCCAACGATCCCCGGTCGCCCCGCAGCAGCGCGACCGCGGCCTGCGCCCTTCCGGGCGACCTGGACGGCAACGGACTGGTGGATGCCGGCGACATCGGCGTGATGCTGCTCAGGTTCGGCACCGCCGACGCGGCCGCGGACCTGGATGGCAGCGGCACCGTGGATGCCGGTGACATCGGCGTGCTGCTGCTGCTCTTCGGCTGATCCCGACATGCGGCGCACCGCCTGGACGATGCTTGTCTCGACCACCTGTCTGGCTCCGGCCAGCGCGGGTGTTCCGCCGGTGCAGGCCTTGCCGGCGCCGGATGGTGCGGAGGCTCCCGCTCGTTTCGACGGCGAGGTGGTGGTGCGGGCCATGCTCCGCACACCTCGTGACCTGCTCCGCATGAACCAGTTGAGCCAGGATCCGTGGACGCACGCTCCGGCGGCGGGCGGCACGAGCGACTGGCGCCTACCTCGATCGCGGCTGGGCGCCCTGAGGCAGTCGGGCATCGAGTTCGAGGTGATGATCCCCGACGTCCAGGTGCTGGTGGAGGCGGAGCGGGAGCGCCTGACGAAGCCCCGGGACAAGGGTCTCGACTGGTTCGCCGACTTCAAGAACCTGGCCGCCATCAACGCCAGGCTCGACGCGCTGGTGGCGCTCCGTCCGGATCTCTGCTCGATCGTGGACCTGGGCACGAGCGTGCAGGGTCGGTCCATCCGGGGCATCCGGATCTCCAGGCAGCCGGCCGGCACGGTCATGCCTGGCTTCGTCTTCACGGCCACGCAGCACGCCCGGGAGTGGGGCGGCACCATGACCGGCATGTGGATCGCCGACCGCATGGTGGAGGCGGCGGACACGGACGCCCGCATCTCGGCGGTGCTGCAGGCGAGCGAGGTGTTCGTCTTCCCCGTCTGCAATCCGGACGGCTACGAGTACAGCTGGACGACCAACCGCCTCTGGCGCAAGAACCGTCGTCTGAACAGCGGCGGCAGCTACGGCGTGGACCTGAACCGCAACTGGGGCTTCGGGTGGGGCGGGGCGGGCGCGAGCACGAACCAGAGCAGCGAGACCTACCGAGGCCCCTCGGCCTTCAGCGAGCCGGAGACCGCGAAGTTCCGCGACTGGGCCCTGCCGCGCACCAACATCGCTGCCCATCTGGACATTCACGCGTATTCCGAACTGCTTCTCTGGCCGTGGGGCTACACCAGCACGCTCTGCCCGGACGAGGCCTCCTTCGCTCGCGTGGGTCGGGCTGCGCAGGCGGCGATCGAGGCCGTGCACGGACTCACCTACACCGCAGGTCCGGTGAACACCACCATCTACCCCGCGTCGGGCGGCGTGTGCGACTGGGCCTACGGCAGCGCGGGCCAGCTCTCCTACTGCACCGAGGTGCGCGACACCGGCACCTACGGATTCGTCATGCCGGCCTCGGAGATCGTGCCCACGGCGCAGGAGAACTTCGCGGCGGCCATGACCATCATGGAGGAGTCGCTTCGGGGCTGCTCCATCACCCTGGTCGGTGGTCCGGGAGCGGCCATCGCCGCCGGCGTCGCTCAGCCGGTTTCGGTGACCGTGACCGCGAATGTGGGCACGCTGCTGGCGACCAACGCCGTGCGGCTGAAGTGGCAGGTGAACGGCGGAGCGGTGCAGTCGGCCACCATGACCGGATCGGGCTCCTCGCGCAGCGGCACGCTGCCCCCGATCGACTGCGATCAGTCCCTGTCCTGGTGGGTCGAGGCGGAGACCAGCTTCGCGGTCACGCGGTGGCCGGACAACGTTCCTGGCTCGGCACGGACCGGCGTGGCGCCGGTCTGTGCGGTGCCGGGTGACCTCGACGGCAACGGCCTCGTGGATTCGGGCGACATCGCGGTGCTGCTGCTGAGGTTCGGCACCGCCGACCCTGCGGCTGACCTTGACGGCAGCGGCACGGTCGACGCCGGTGACATCAGCTCCCTGCTGCTGCTGTTCGGGTGAGCGCCCCACGGAACCCGCGCGTGAAAACGCCCGCGCCGACTGGCGCGGGCGTCTTCCTGGATTCGCGGTCGCTCAGGCCCGGCTCTGGTAGCTGCCGTCCTCGGTGCTCACACGAACCTTCTCTCCGATGGAGATGAAGGGCGGCACGCGGGTCTTCAGCCCGGTCTCGAGCGTGGCTTCCTTGAGCTGGTTGGTGGCGGTGGCGCCCTTGATGCCCGGCGGGGTGTCCTTCACCACCAGCTCGACCATGTTGGGCATCTCGTTGCTGATCGGCTTTCCGTCGCACCAGTTCTCCACGACCGAGTTGGTCGGCAGCACGTAGAGCGGGAGGTCGCCGACGAAGTCGGAGCTCATCTCGGCCTGCTCGTAGCT
>CAIOTP010000166.1 GCA_903861235.1 uncultured bacterium
CAGGCTCGAGCTGAAGATGCCCTTGCCCAGGCCGCTCATGACGGTGCCGATCACCACCACGTACTTGGTTCGACCCTTCTGGTAGCCGGGGGGCGCCGGGCTGAACCATTCCCGCTGCTCGTCGCTGGCGGAAAATTGGGCAAGAAACCCGCTCTCGGAGGAGTTCGGGGGGGTTGGGCTTTCCTTGGAGGGCACGCTTGATCGTACCGCGCCCTGATTTTCGTTCAAGTTGCGAAGCCGGACCGCGGCAGGCCTGTACCAGACGGGCGATTCCCGCGAGGATGCCCCCCCATGCGAGACACCGTCGCCATCCTGATGGCCGCAAGCCTTTTCGCCCCGCTCGCCAACGCCGCCGAGGAAGACTTCGGCTGCGCCTGCCTGGCCCACCGTCTGGAGCAGGCTCCGCCGAGGAAGCGGGACCAGCCCGGGAACGGCCCCACCTCCGGCAAGGCCGCCTTCGACGCCGCCACCGGGGCCGACTTCCGGCATTGGCCGCCCGACAGGCTGGTGGACATCCAGAAGATCCGCGTGGAGCTGAAGTTCGCCGATCTGGCCGACCGCAGGGCCGAGGCCGTGGCCACGCTCATGGTGCAGCCGATCCAGGATCCCGTGGGCTCGCTCAGCCTGAACGCCGAGGGGCTGAAGGTGAGCGCCGTCACGCTGGGCGGCCAGCCGGTCGAGCACTCCAGCGATGGTCATCGGCTCGGGCTGCGCTTCGATCCGCCGCTCACGCGCGACGTGGTGAGCGAGATCCGCGTCTCGTACACCATCGACCATCCCTACGACGGCATGAACTTCTCGCCGGCGTACCCGGACCGCCCCGGCTACGGCGCCGAGGTGCACACGCAGGGCCAGCCCGAGATGAACCGTCACTGGTTCCCGTGCCTGGACTTTCCCAACGAGCGGCAGAGCACCGAACTGGTGGTGGATGTGCCCGAGGGCGTGGTGGTGAGCGGCAACGGCCGGCTGGTGAGCGAGAAGAGCCAGGGCGGGCGCACCGTGTGGCACTGGCTGCAGGAGAAGCCGCATGTGGCGTACCTGGTCACGCTGGTGGCGGGTGACTTCGCCCGCGTGCCGCTGGACAACCGCCTGAGCGGCGTGCCCATGCAGGTGTGGGTGCCCAAGGACCGGGCCGGGGATGTGGAACGCACCTACGGTCGCACCGACCGCATGATGGCGCTCTTCGAGCGCGTGTTCGGGGAGAAGTACCCGTGGGACCGCTACGACCAGCTCGTGGTCAGGAACTTCGGCAGCGGCGGCATGGAGAACACCAGCGCCACCACCATGCATCCCGGCGCCATCCTGGACGAGATCGCGGCGGCGGACGACGACATGGACGGCCTGATCAGCCACGAGCTCTGCCACCAGTGGACCGGCGACCTGATCACCTGCCGCAGCTGGGCGCACCTCTGGCTCAACGAGGGCTGGGCCACGTACGGCAGCGTGCTCTGGGAGGGCGAGCGTGACGGCGACGAGGGCTACTTCGACGCGCTGCTGGACCAGCATCGCGTGGCCGGCGGCGACAGCACCGAAGGCCCGGTGGGCATGGTGAGCCCGATCTACGGAAGTCCGGGCGAGACCTTCCGTCGTGCGTCCAATCCGTATCCGAAGGGCTGCAGCATCCTGCACATGCTCCGCGAGAAGCTCGGTGACGAGGCGTTCTTCAAGGGGGTGCACGCCTACTTCGACCGCTTCAAGTTCGACCTGGCGGAGACGAACGACTTCCGGCTGGAGCTGGAGAAGGCCAGCGGACTGGGGCTGGAGGGCTTCTTCGACCAGTGGTGCTACCGGCCGGGATGCCCCAGCATCTCCGTGAGCGCCGTGTACGACACGGGCGAGCGGACTTTGACGCTGCAGGCGAAGCAGACCCAGAAGATCGACGAGCGCACGCCGGCCTTCGCGG
>CAIOTP010000167.1 GCA_903861235.1 uncultured bacterium
AGCAGCTCTTCACCGGCAGCAGCCACGACGACCTGCTCTGCTTCACCAACTCGGGCCGCGTGTTCCGCATCAAGACCTGGTAGATCCCCGAAATGGCCCGCACCACCAAGGGCCGTGCCATCCAGAACATCGTGGAACTTCGGGAAGGCGAGACCGTCCGCGCCTTCCTGCCCGTGGCGGGCTTCGAGACGCGCGAGGACTTCCTCTTCTTCGCCACCCGTCAGGGCCGCGTGAAGCGCACTGCGCTTCAGGACTACCGCAACGTGAACAAGGGCGGCATCATCGCGCTCAACCTGAACGAAGGTGACGACCTGGTGAACGTGCTGCTGACCAGCGGCAAGGACCAGGTCATGCTGGCCACCGCCAGCGGCATGGCCATCCGCTTCGACGAGAACGACGCCCGCGTCATGGGCCGTGCGGCGGCGGGCGTCATGGGCATCGATCTGGCCGAGGGCGACACCGTGGTGGGCGCCGTCCGCTGCGACGACACCGCCGACCTGCTCACCATCACCCAGAACGGCTACGGCAAGCGCACCAGTCAGGCGGAGTACCTGGTGCAGCAGGAGGACGGCAGCACCCGCTGCCAGAGCCGCGGCGGCAAGGGCCGCATCGACATCAAGACCGAAGGCCGCAACGGCCCGGTGGTGGCGGTGCGGAGCGTGCGCGAGGGCGAGGAGATGATGCTCATGAGCCGCGACGGCATGATCGTTCGCAGCAAGGTCACGGATGTGAGCCGCATCGGCCGCAACACCATGGGCGTCCGCGTGATGCAGCTCCGCGAGGAGGACGCCGTGGTCGCCGTGGCCCTGGTGGCCGAGCCCGAGGACGCTCCAGCCGCCGGCTGACCCGCACGGAACGCGGGTCCGCTGCGGCTACCATGGCTCCATGTCGATCACCGACTGGTCCGAGGACATTGCGTTGGTGGACCTGGGCCGCGAGCCCCAGCTGTCCGAGGATCTCGCCGCCCTGCTGGCCTCGCTCGACGGTCCCGGCGCCGTGCCACGGCATGTGGTGCTGGACCTCAACGGCGTCACCATGCTGACCAGCTCCAACATCGCCAGCCTGATGCGCCTGCGCAAGATCCAGCAGCTTTCCAAGCGTCGCCTGGTGCTCTGCAGGATCAAGGACCGTGTGTGGGCCACCTTCATGACGGCCGGCCTGGACGAGCTCTTCGAGGTGGCGGCCGACGTGGGCACCGCCCTGGCGTCCGTGCAGCTGGGGATCCGCTGACCCGTGCGCAAGCTCCGTCGACAGCCCGCCGAGGCCCGCATCGAGCTCAACCCGCTCATCGACCTCATGACCTTCCTGCTCACCTTCTTCATCTACGCGGTGGTCATGATGGTCCGTGTGGACATGGTGCCCATGGAGCTCAAGCAGTTCGCCACGGGCCAGCCGGCCAAGCCCGCGCCCGCCGCCACCATCAGCCTGGACACGGACGGCACGCTGTTCTTCAACCGCGAGAAGGTCACGCTGGACGAGGTGGCCGGCAAGGTGAAGGCCGCACGAGCGGCCGATCCCGAGACCGTGGTGTACCTGGCGGTGGCTTACGGTCAGGGCCGCGTGGATCGCGCACCGCTGCTGCAGGATGTCTGGGACCGGTTGAAGGATCTGGGCGTGGCCGTGAACCTGGTGGGCAAGCCCAAGGAGGGCGCCGCCGCGCCAGCCGCCCCCGCCGCGCCATGACCCTCGCCTCGACGGGCTTCGATCCCTCCACCCGGCAGCGACTGGAGCGCTCGCTGCAGGCGCTCGAGAACGACCGCCACCCCAACCTGCCGCTGCTGGCGGGCGTGGTGGTGAGCCTGCTGCTTCACGGCACGCTGCTGGCACCCAAGCTGCAGCGGATGCTGTCCGAGGCCCACGACGGCCAGG
>CAIOTP010000168.1 GCA_903861235.1 uncultured bacterium
CACCCACGACCGCCGCCGCGATCGCCTTCAGCTCTAATCCACTGCCGGTGAGCGGTTGGACCTGCGGGGATTGCACGACATTCATCACGGCAGCGATACCAGTGAGCGCTCCCATCAGGACGAACGTCGCCAGCGTCACCACTCGCGGCCGGATGCCGGCCAATCGCGCCGCCTCCGCGTCGCTGCCCACCGCATAGATCCAGCGTCCAACCGCCAGATGACGCAGTCCCCACGCGAGCAGCGCGAGGAGCGCCACCGCACCCGTGATCAGCAGCCATTGGCCCTGCGCCTGGGGCAGCCCCAACCATTGAATACGCTCGGGCAGGTTCACGAACTCACCCTGACGCACCAGATTCAACCCCTGACGCAACGCGACGAGCGTGGCCAGCGTCACCACGATCGAGGGCAGCCCGAGCCATGCCACGAGCAGGCCGTTGACCAAGCCGAGCGATCCACCGGCGAGCACCGCGACCGGTACGACGGCGGCCAGAGGCCAGCCCGCCGCCGCAAGGACACCCGCGACTACGCTACAGACCGAGAACTGTGATCCGACCGAGATGTCGATCTGGCGGACGAGGATGACCATGGCCACCCCGCACGCCACGACCAGGGAAGGCGCCTCGCGGGCCAGCAGCGAGAGCAGCGGCTGGAGTTGGAAAAAGGCCGGAGCGCGCCAAGCAAGATACGCCAGCAGAAGCGCCAAGACCCCGAGGACCGAGAGTTCACGGATCCAGCGATTCATGCGGCTCCCTTCTCGTGCGCCTGACCCAGCGCGGCGCCCATCACCTGCGTCGCGGTCGCGCCCTGCGGCAATTCCGCCACGAGTTCGCCGCCACGCATCACGCCGATCCGATCGCTCATGCCGAGCACCTCCGGGAGGTCACTCGAGATCAGCAGCACGGCCATGCCTTCGGCCGCAAAGCGCCGCACCAACCGGTGAATCTCGCTCTTCGCCCCCACATCCACGCCCTGCGTCGGCTCATCCAGCAGCAACACTCGGGGACGCGTGGCCAACCAGCGCGCCAACGCCACCTTTTGCTGATTTCCGCCACTAAGATTAGCCGCCGCCGTCTCCGTATCCGGAGTCTTGATCGAGAGCGCCCGCACGAAGTGCTCCGCCTCGCTCCGCTCCCGGCCGCGGCGTAGCCAACCCAGCGGGAAGATCCGCCGCCACGCCGCCAGGGAAATGTTCTGGCCCACCGGCAGCTCCAAGACCACGCCGTGCCGCCGTCGGTCCTCCGGGACGTAGGCGACGCCTTGGGCGACGGCCGCTTGAGGCGATCCGATGGTCACCGCGACGCCGTCGATCCTCACTTCACCCGCATCCGCTGGGGTCAGCCCGAAGATCGTCCGCGCCAGCTCGGTCCGCCCTGCCCCGACGAGGCCCGCGAGCCCGTAGACCTCACCGGCTCGCACCTGCAGGCTGACCGGACGGCCACCGATGGCGCGGCAGCACAGGCCCTTGAGCTCCAACCGCACCGCACCGGGCGCAGACTCGGAGGCCGGGTAGAGCTGATCCACCTCGCGACCCACCATCAGGCGGATGAGTGCGGCCTCATCGACTTCCGCCCGCGTGCGGCAGGCGACCGTCTGACCATCGCGCAGCACCGTCACCCGGTCCGCCAGCGTCAGGATCTCCTCGAGTCGGTGGGAAATGTAGATCACGGCCACACCCTCACTCCGGAGCGCGGTCACGATCCCGAAG
>CAIOTP010000169.1 GCA_903861235.1 uncultured bacterium
CGGGGTGCTGGCACCACCCCACCCGACCGATCTACCATGCCCGGCCCGCGGGTTCACGAAGTCCATGCCCCGACCAAGCGCACAATCCGATCTGCACGTCTACATGCGGCAGATCAACGAGGTGGCCCTGCTCACTCCCGATGAGGAGAAGGAGCTGGGGTGGCGCATCATCAACGACGACGACCAGGGCGCCAAGGAGCACATGATCAAGGCGAACCTGCGCCTGGTCATCGCCATCAGCAAGAACTACGCCCACCGCGGCCTGGCCCTGGCCGACCTGGTCGAGGAAGGCAACATCGGACTGATCCGCGCCGTCGAGGGCTTCGATCCCGCGCAGGGGGCCCGCTTCAGCACCTACGCGAGCTGGTGGATCAAGCAGGCGATCAAGCGGACGCTGATCAACGCGGTCCAGCCGATCCACATCCCCGCGTACATGGTGGAGCTGATCGCGCGCTACAAGCAGCAGCAGCGTCGCTTCGAGGAGGAGCACGGCCGCCAGCCCAGCCTGCAGGAACTCAGCCACGCCATGGGGATCCCGGTCAAGAAGCTGGAGATCGTCAAGCGTGCGGTGAAGGCCCGCAACGCGCCCACGCAGGCACCGGTGAAGGACGACGGCGACACCGTGGACTTCAGCGACCTCTTCGAGGACAACCGCACACCCGACCCCGAGCGCAGGGTCACCGACCGCGAGGACATGGGCTTCATCCTGAAGCTTCTGGATTCCATCGACCAGCGAGACGCCCGCGTGCTGCGGCTGCGTTTCGGCCTCGAAGGCCAGGAGCCGCTCACCCTGAAGCAGATCGGCGAGACCGTGGGCCTGACCCGCGAGCGCGTGCGCCAGATCGCGGAAGAGGCCCTGAAGAAGCTGCACACCCGCCTCACGGACGCCCGCCCAAGCCAGTGGGTCCGTCCCGAGGGCGAGGCTCCGCCACCGCCGCCGGCGAAGCGCCGCGGCCGGCCGCCTGGAAGCGGCAAGAAGAAGAGTCCGCCGCCGGCCTGAGCCGACGCGGACTCAGCGAGCGGTCTTCACGAACGGCATGGGGGTGATGGACGCGGCCACGCGCTCGCGGCCCAGATCCACCTCCACCGCGGGCTTCGCCTCCGCGGCGCTCCGCTCCACGATGGCCATGGCGATGGGTCGGTCGAGCGTGGGGCTGAGGCAGCCGCTGGTCACGGCCCCCACCTCGCGCCCGTCGGCGAACACCTTCATGCCCTGGCGCGCGCTGCGGCGCCCCTCGAGCGTCAGGCCCACCAGCCGTCGCCTGGGACCGCCCGCGGCCGCGATGGCCTTGAGCGCCTCCTGACCGATGAACGTGCCTTCGCGCTCGTCGCCCTGACCCTTGTCCAGCTTGACCGCGAAATCCAGGCCCGCGGTCAGCGGGTCGATCTCCTCGGAGATCTCGTGGCCGTAGAGCGGCATGCCCGCCTCCAGACGCAGCGAATCCCGGGCGCCCAGACCGCAGGGCTTCACCACGCCGCCCGCCTTGCCCATGTCCTTCAGGAAGAGCCCCAGCGCCATCTTGGCCATGCCCGATCCAAGGATGATCTCCACGCCGTCCTCGCCGGTGTATCCGGTGCGGCTCACCAGCAGCTTGACCACCAGCAGGCTCTTCTCGGTGAAGCGGTATCGCTTCAGCGTGGGAATCTCGCGGCTGAAGCCGCCGATGAGCTCCATGGCCTTGGGACCCTGGATGGCCACCATGGCGGTGCTCTCGGTCTGGTCCTCCATGCGGAAGGCCATGTCGCCCTTCACCGCCTCGAAGTGCTTCACCAGCTTGGCGCGGTTGCTGGCGTTGCAGACCATCAGGTACTCGTCCTCCTCCAGGCAGTACACCAGCACGTCGTCGTGGCAGCCGCCCTGCTCGTTGCAGACCAGCGAATACCGCACCATGCCCCGCTGCATGCCCAGGATCCCGCGGGTGCAGACCCGGTCCAGGAAGCGTCGCGCGTGCCGGCCGGTGAACTTGAGCCGACCCATGTGGCTCACGTCGAAGAAGCCCACGCTGCTGCGGCACCAGCGGTGCTCGTCCAGGATGCTGCCGTACGTCAGCGGCATCTCCCAGCCGGCGAAGTCCGTCATGCGGGCGCCATGCTGCAGGTGCAGGTCGTGGAACGGGGTCCGGGCGAGGGTGGCGGTGCTCATGGGGTGTTCTCCTTCTTCGGCGAGCCGGCGCCCTTCAGGCGCTCGACCTCGCGTTCCAGCTGCTTCAGCCTTCGGGCCATGCCGTAGAGGTCGCGTCCGGCCAGCGCATTGCGCTTGGCCGCGTCGAGTTCGATGGCGGGGATGCCGCCCACGCGCGCACCGTCCGGCAGGTCGGTCACGATGGCCGCCTTGCCCGAGGCCTGGACATCGCTTCCGATCTTCAGGTGCCCGGTCACGCCGGCCTGACCGCCCAGCACGACGTAGTCGCCCATCTCCACGCTGCCGCTCACGCCCACCAGGCTCACGAGCAGGCAGTGCTTCCCGATGCGCGTGCCGTGCCCGATGCTGATCAGGTCGGCGAACTTGGTGCCGGCGCCGATGCGGGTCTCCTCCATGGCGGCGCGCTCGATCACGCAGCCGGAGCCGATCTCCACGTCGTCCTCCAGCACCACGATGCCCGCCTGCGGGATCTTCTCGTGGCGTCCCTTGTGGGTGGCGAAGCCGAAGCCGTCGCTGCCGATCACGGCGTTGGCATGAATGGTCACGCGGTCGCCCAGACGACAGCCGTCGTAGATGGTGGCGCCGGGGAAGAGCACGCAGCCTGACCCCAGCTCCGCCCCTTCGCCCACGTAGCTGTGGGGATAGAGCACGCAGCCCGAGCCCAGCCGTGCCCCCCGCTCCACCACGGCACCCGCATGGATCACGCAGTCCGGGGCGACCTGAGCCTGGGCGTGGACCACCGCGGCCGGTGAACGCAAGGGCGATCCGGACGCCGCGTCCGCCGGATGGGGGTGACGACGGAAGCCGTGGAGCGCCACCATGGCCTCCCGGAAGGCGAAGTACGGATCGCGGCACTCCAGCCTCGCCACGCCTTCACGCACGGCGGCGCCCGGCGCCACGATCACGGCGCTGGCACCGGTGGTGCGCAGGTGCTCGATGTAGCGCATGTTGGCCACGAAGCTCACCTGGCCGGGGCCCGCGCGATCCACCGGAGCGCAGCCGCGCACCTCCACGGCACCATCTCCGTGCAGCACCGCACCGATCCGCGAGGCGAGCGCGTCCAGTCGCATGGAAGCGGCGAGCCTAGCAGCGTTTCCGCGTGGCAGTGGCGCAGGGCCACGGCTATCCTCGACCCCGGCTCATGCCCGGCTCCGACCGCCCACCCCTCCGTTCGGGTCCGCGCCCGATGGGTGCGGCCCTCCTCGGCCTTCTGCTGGCACTGGCCCTCTTCGTGGTGCCCGTCCGTACGGCCATGGCGCAAGGCGTGGAGGACGAGAGCCTGGCGGATCGGCCCATCAGCAAGATCACGCTCGTGGGACTGGGCCGCGTGGGCGACCAGGAAGTCCGCAACAACCTGCGCGTCGCGGCCGGCGAGCCCTACGACGCCCGCGTGGTGCGCTCCGACGTGACCAACCTGTACCGGCTCGGTCACTTCGCCACGGTGACCGCCGACGCCAAGATCCTGCCGGACGGCACCGTGGAGGTGACCTTCCTGCTGGTCGAGCAGTCCATCGTGGAGGCCATCCAGACCGTGGGCAACAAGGCCCTGAGCGACCAGGAGCTGCGCGAGGTGATCCCGCTCTATCCCGGGGGACCGCGTGACGACTTCCTGCTGCAGCAGAGCGTGTTCAAGATCAAGGAGCTCTACAAGAGCAAGGGTCACTACCTGGTCGAGGTCTCCGTGGACGAGAGCCAGCTCAAGGACCAGGGCATCCTGATCTTCCGCATCGTGGAAGGGCCCCGCGTCCGCATCCGCGAGATCGAGTTCACCGGCAACCGCGCCTTCCCCGCCAAGCAGCTGGCCGCTCAGATCAAGACCAAGCCATGGATCTTCCTCTTCCGCAAGGGCAACCTGGACGAGGAGGCGCTGATCGACGACGTGGCCACCCTCGACGCCTACTACAAGGACCGCGGATACATGGACGTGCGCGTGGACCGGCGCGTGGAGCTGAGCGCGGACCAGAAGGAGGCCAAGGTGGTCTTCATGGTGACCGAGGGTCGCCAGTACCGGCTCCGCAGCGTCCGGGTGGAGGGCTCGGGCGACGGCAAGCTCCGCGTCTTCAGCCCCGAGCAGCTTCGCGGCCTGATCGCGCTGCGGCCCGGCGACGCCTACACCAAGCCGCGGATCGATCAGAGCACCAAGCTGGTGCAGGCGGCCTACTTCACCATGGGCTATGTGGAGGCCATGGTGAACGCCACCTACGTCCGCGCGGGCGAGGAGGCCGACGTGGACATGATCGTCACGGTGACGGAGGGCGACGCCTTCCAGACCGGACTGGTCAAGATCCAGGGCAACTTCATCACCCGCGACAAGGTCATCCGGCGACTGGTGCGCTTCCAGCCGGGCCGGCCGCTCGACGGCAACGAGATCGAGAACACGGAGAAGCGGCTCAGGGCCAGCAACCTGTTCAACGAAAACCGCGTGACCACGCAGCCCGTGGACGCGAACGATCCCACCAACCGCGATGTCCTGGTGGAGATCAAGGAGAAGAACACGGGCAGCCTGAACTTCGGCGTTTCGGTGGGCACGGATCAGGGCTTCGGCGGCGAGATCTCGCTCAACCAGTACAACTTCGACATCGCCGATCCGCCGGCGAGCGTGGGCGAGTTCGTGGGCGGCCGCAGCTTCCGAGGCGCCGGCCAGACCTTCAACCTGACCATCGCCCCCGGCATCGACGTGAGCACCTACTCGTTCGCCATCGGCGATCCGCACCTGCTCGAGAGCGACTGGGGCGGGACGGCCAGCGGCTTCTACCGTCAGCGCATCTATTCGCAGAACGACGAGGAGCGCCTCAACGGGCAGCTGGGCCTGGGTCGTCGCCTGGGCGACTTCTGGTCCTTCAACACCAACGCCCGACTGGAGTGGGTCAAGCTGACCGACTTCCAGTCCGGCACGCCGATCGAGATCTACAACCAGGCGGGCCCCTACACCTTCAGCGTGCTGGCCGCCGGCGTGCAGCGGAACACGGTGGACAACCGCGCTCGCCCCGGCTCGGGCAGCATCCTGGACCTGGGCGTGAGCCAGTATCTGGGCGACTACACCTACCCCACCGTCCGAGCCGCGTACACCACCTTCCTCACGCTGGACGAGGACTTCCTGGGCCGCAAGACCACGCTGCGGCTCAACTCGCAGGCGGGCTACCTGTTCAGCAGCAGCGCTCCCGTGTTCGAACGGTTCTACATGGGCGGCCGGACCCTCCGCGGCTTCGCCTTCCGTGGCGTGAGCCCGCAGTCGGTGGCCGTGCTGAACCAGCAGCCGTGGCCGGCGGCGCCGATCCCGCTCACCGCGCCCTTCGGCAACACGCCCGCCAATCCCGACGCGGTCACGCCGGTGCAGCCCTACTGGCAGGGCAACCCGGTGGGCGGACAGTTCATGTTCTTCGCCGGCGCCCAGGTCGAGCTGCCGGTCTTCATGGACGCGGTCAACACGGTGTTCTTCGTGGATTCGGGCACGGTGGAAGACAGCGTGAGCCTGGACCAGTACCGCGTGAGCATCGGAGCCGGTCTGCGGCTCTACATTCCCATGATGGGCCCGGCACCGATCGCGCTGGACTTCGCGGTGCCGGTCATGAAGGAGGAGTTCGACTCCACCCAGGTCTTCTCCTTCAACGCCGAGCTGCCCTTCTAGCCCGAGCGGGCAGGCGACTTCGCCCCGTTCTACAATCCCGCTCCTCACGGAGACCCCCCATGCCGCACCGCGCCCGAAACGTCCTCCTTGCCAGCGCCTCGGTCCTCGCCATGGCCTTGGGCACCGTCGCCCTGGGCACGGCCCGACCGGTCGCTCCGGCGCAGGGCACCCGCACCGCCAGCGTGAGCCTGCCCCGCGTGATCGACAAGCTGCAGGAGCGGCAGGACTTCGAGATGCAGGTGGAAGCCATGAAGCGGCAGTTCCAGGAGGAGGCCCAGGCCCGTGCCAAGAAGCTGGAAAGCGGCCTGAAGGAAGTGGAGGCCATGCCCGACACCCCCGAGCGGCAGGCGAAGGCCGAGCCGCTGATCCTGGAGCAGCTGCAGATGGAGCAGTGGGCCAACGGCAAGATGGGCGAGCTGGACTACGAGAAGAGCCTGATGTGGCGCAGCATCTACCGCAACCTGCGCTCCGAGGCCGCCAAGCTGGCCGAAGCCGAGGGCTACGACTACATCATGATCGACGACGGCACCGACGACATCCAGACCAGCCGCGACGCCAAGGTCCC
>CAIOTP010000170.1 GCA_903861235.1 uncultured bacterium
CGCCGCGCCGGCCCGCATGCCCGCCCCCGCGGTGCGGAAGCCCTGAACTCGCCGTGACCATCGGCCTGCGGATCGACGTCGACACCTGGCGCGGCACCCGCGTCGGCGTGCCCCGCCTGCTGCGTTCGCTCGAGCGACGCGGCGTCCGTGGCACTTGGTTCATGACGCTTGGCCCCGACAACATGGGTCGTCACGCGTGGCGCCTGCTGCGACCGGCCTTCGCGATGAAGATGCTTCGATCCGGGGCCGCCAGCCTGTACGGATGGGAGATCCTGCTGCGCGGCACCCTCTGGCCCGGACCGCGCATCGCCGCGGGACTGGCGGACTCGCTTCGACTTCCCGAGAAGGCGGGCCACGAGGTCGGCCTGCACGCGTGGGATCACCACCGCTGGCAGGTGGGCGCGGAGAGCCTGCCCGACGAGGCCATGGACCGGGAGATCGATCTGGCCGTGGCCGCCTTCGCCCAGGTGTACGGCCGGGAACCCGTCTGCGCCGCGGCGCCCGGCTGGCGATTCGACGAGCGTCTGCTCGCTCTTCCCGCGTCACGCCGCTTCGCGTGGCGGAGCGACGCCCGCGGCGAGGCCGTGCCCTTCCTGCCGGTGCTGGGCGGCGTGGCCCTGACCCAGCCGCAGATTCCGGTGGACCTGCCCACCTTCGACGAGGGTGTGGACCGCGGTCCCGACGCCGACGAGCGCTGGAACGCCACGCTGCTCGCACGGATCGGTGACGGCCGCCCGCACGTGCTCACCATCCACGCGGAGAGCGAGGGCGGCGCCAAGGCCGACCTCTTCGAGCGATTCCTGGACGCGGCTCTGGCTGCGGGGCACCGCTTCGCGCCGCTGGGCGACTGGATGCGGGCGCAGCCCTCGCCCCTGCCCGGCCGGATGATGCGAGGCGGCGTGTCCGGCCGCGAAGGCTGGCTCTGCGTGCGCGGCTAGACTCGCCGCCTCATGACGGCACGGAGGCTGTGGATCCAGGTCGGTCTGCTCTTCGCGGTGCTGTACCTCGCCCTGCTGGGCATGCGGCCCATGATCACGCCGGACGAGCCCCGGTACGCGGGCATGGCCGCGGACATGCTGGCCACCGGCGAGTGGCTCAAGCTGCGGATGTGCGGACTGGTGTACTACGAGAAGCCCCCCATGGGGGTCTGGCTCATGGCCGCCAGTCAGGCGGTGTTCGGTCACCACGCGTTCGCCGCCCGGCTTCCGGGCGCGCTGGCCACGCTGGCGGCGGCGCTCTCCGCAGGCATGGTGGCCCGGAGGATCAGCGGCCGGCCGGAGGCGGCCCCCTTGGCGGCCATGGTGCAGCTCACCACCACGCTTCCCATGGTGCTCGGCACCGTGGTGATCCTGGATCCCATCTTCGCGGGCTTCGTGTCGCTCACCCTGGCGTGGTTCCTGGCCGGTGCGCAGGCTCGAGGCGGCGTCCGGCTGGCGTGGCTGCTGGCCAGCGGCGCGGCGGCGGGCATGGGGTTCATGACCAAGGGCCTGCTGGCCTTCGCCATTCCCGCCCTGACGGCAGGCGCCTGGCTGGCATGGGAGCGGCGATGGCGCGACCTGTTCGCCCTGGCCTGGCCACCGATGCTGGGCGCCGTGATCACCGCAGGGCCCCTGGCGTGGCTGCTGCACCGCAGCGAGCCCGGCTTCTGGCGCTACTTCATCCAGGTGGAGCACCTCCGCCGCTTCGCCAATCCCGACGAGAACCAGCACGCGGAGCCCTGGTGGCTGCTGCCGCTGGTGCTGGTGGCCGGCAGCATGTTCTGGCTGGTGCTCTGGCCGCGCGTGATCACCACCTGGGGCCGGGATCCGGCTGGCGGCTCCACGCGGCGCTTCGGTCTGGCGTGGGTGGTGCTGCCGCTCGCCCTGCTCAGCCTGAGCGCGGGCAAGCTGCCCACCTACGTGCTGCCGCTGTTCCCGCCCCTCTCGGCGATGGTGGCCTCCGGGCTCCTGGCCTGGCGATCCAGCGTGACCCGCTCGCGAGACGCGGGATCCTGGGTGGCCGTGGCTCTCACGCTCGCGTTGGCGGGCATCGCCTTCCTGTTCGCGGCCGTGGGCACCTCCGCCTTCGGCGTGCCGCGACTCTGGCCGGGTGCCGAGGGGCCGCGATGGGCGCTGATCGGCCTGGCCATGCTGGCGTGGGCGGCGCTCGAGCATCGCTCCCACCTGGCCCGAGGGGATTCGGCGTGGCTGGCCCGGGCGGCTTGGATTCCCGTGCCCGCCCTGCTCTGCACGCACCTGCTCATGCCCGAGGCGCTGCTGAGCGCTCCGAAGGCGCCCTGGGCCATGCTGAAGCGGCACGAAGCGGCGATCCGCTCGGCTCACACGGTGGCGGCCGTCAACTCCATGGGGCATTCGGTCAACTGGGTCTCGGGGCGTCGTGACCTGGTGATCGTCCAACCGGCGAGCGAGTTCGACAACGAACTCGGGCTGGCCGACGAGCAGGACCGTTTCCTGGCTCGTCCCAAGACCCTGGACACCGTTCAACGGTGGCGATCGGCCGGAACCGTGGTCCTGATCATCGACACCGACCTGGCCAGCGGGCTGGCCAAGGCCCTGGGGCCCGCGGTGCTGACGCGCGACTCCGACCGCGACATCACGCTGCTGGAACTGGCGCCTTCGAAGTGACCGCCGGGTGATCCGGGTGCGCCGACCATGCCGCGTGGATGCGGCCGCAGAGCGGGATGGCCTCGCCTGCGAGCCGGCGGCCCGTCATCGGTTTCGCGGACATCGTGCTGGAGAAGAGCCGCCGACCGGGGTCGAACCGGTGACCTGCTGATTACAAATCAGCTGCTCTGCCAACTGAGCTACGGCGGCGTGAGGAACGACCCGAGGATGGTACACGCAGGGCCTCACGGTCCGGCCGGGAGAGACGCTCGCCTGCCTCGCGCGGGCCTCAGCCCAGGATGGTGCGTCTGCGCTTCACGTAGTCCCAAACCACGAAGCGGTCGAGCTGCTGGCCCGCCACGAAGAACACGCGCCCGCCCGTGCCCTCGGCCATGCGGTGCGCGAACTGCACGTCGTCGTCGGTCTGGCTCCAGCTGGGCAGCAGGAAGACGTTGATGGTGATGCCCGCCTCGGCGCACCGCGACGCCTCCCGCATGGTCTCCCGTTCGGTGCGAGGGTCCGGCGGGTAGAGCATGAGCAGCTGCTGCCCTTCGAAGTGCGCCGTGGGCAGTCCGTCCGTGATCAGCATGACCTGGCGGTTCGGCGTGGGCCGTCCGCCGCGCCACTGCCGGGCCAGCTGCAGCGACCGCTGGATGTTGGTGAAGTGCAGCGGCAGGTCCATCTCCGTGATGCCCGGGTCCGCCATGTCCGCGCGGAGCCGGACGACCGGCTGGTGGATGGTGACCGGCTTGGGCATGATGCCCGCGATCTCCCCGGGCGCCCGCAGACGGGCCACCGTGTACATCTCGATGAACTGCAGGAAGTCGCCCGGGTATTCCGTTCGGATCAGCCCGTCGAGCGCGATCGCCATGCGCTTGGCCTGCACGTACTGGCCGCCGTGCCGCATGGAGCCCGACATGTCCAGGATGACGGCCGTGGCGCACTTGGGCTGCTGACGCGTGCGGTGCACCACCATGTCCTCGCCGCGCAGGCCCAGCGCCGCGCCGGGCTTCCGCGGCCCCGCCGCCGCCTCCCGAACCATGGCGTTCAGCATGCTCTGCGGCAGGTCCATGGCCGAGGGGCTGTCTCCGAACTCGTAGGGCCGGGTGGCCGGAAGTTCCACCGCACCGTCGGCCGAGGTCACGCCCTGATGCCGGCCGCTGCGGGCCGCCTGCAGGTCTCCGAAGATCGTGGCCAGCAGACCCCGCTGGTAGAGCCGCATGGCCTTGGGCGAAACCTTCCACCCGCCCTCGGGCGTGCGGCTCATGCCCGCCTCCTCGGCCATGCGCTCGAGCAGCTCGTTCACGCGGCGCTGCAGCTCGCGCATGGACTCCACCTGCTCGGCGGGCGCGAACTCGGAGAGCGCGTCCAGGTCGATGACGGCCGGCTTGGCGTTCTTCAGGGCCTCCCGCAGCTGCTCGAGCAGCCGCTCGATCTGCTCGAGCTCCTCGGCGACCTCGAGCGCCTTCTCCACCTTGAGCGGCTCACGACCGGTGAAGGCGTGAGTCGAAAGCATGGCGTCGATCTGGTAGCGCTCGCGGAGCCGCTCCAAGGCCACGGTGAGCGTCCGCTGCGGCGGCGAGCCCTCGGGCAGCCGGTACCAGAGCCGCTCCAGGTCGCGGAGCTGACCTTGCTCGATCGCACGCCCCAGACGCCGCTGCAGGTCGGTCTCCGGCTCCGGAGCCACGCGCGCCGCGGTCTTCCGGAACGCCTCGGCCGCCTCCCGAGCGGCGGGCGCCGGATCGAAGGCGGACAGGATCTTCGCCTTGCGCGCCTCGAGCAGCTCGATGAGGGAATCGATGCTGGGGCCGAGTCCCTGGATCTGCGATGGATCGATGCGCACCGCGTCGGCCAGCTCCTCGTCGGTGAAGCGGCGCATGGACCCCGTGGCCAGCAGGTGCTCGAACGCCCCGCGGGCCGCGCCGCCCGCGTCGGCAGGCTGCGCGGTGCCGAAGCGGACCGCATCGAACCCCAGGTAGGTGTGGAACGCCCCACCGAGCGGCTGCCGCACAGGATCGCCTGGCTCGGGAGTCACGGTCACTTGAACTCGTAGGAGGTGCGGCCGTGCTTCACCACGCGGCTCACCTGGTCGGCGGCCCACAGGCCGGCCAGCACGAACTCCACGCACGAGGCGCGCACCGCCGGATCGCCGCTGGCGTTCACCTCGAAGGCCTTGTCCCAGGCCTCGGGCACCGCCTTCAGGCGTTCGGCGTACTGGGCACTGGGCACCAGCTCGCCCACCTCGATGCGCACGCCCTTGCGGAAGGCGTCCGCGATGGCCTCAAGACCGTGCTGATCCACATATTCCTTGAAGACCGTGCCGACCGCCTCGGCCACGATGGCGTCCACCATCTGGCCCTCGCGCATCTGGTGGGTGCCCATAAGGTCGAGCTCGAGCTTGCCCAGCGCGGAAGCCTGCAGGTGGGTGAGATCGCTCACGCGCGGCACCGCCGGTCGCTCGCTCAGCTGGATGCCGCGCCGCCGGGCGCTGGCCACCATGGTGCGCCAGTTGGACACGCTGAAGCGGGCGCTCACGCCCGACGACTGGTCCACGAACGGGCTGCGACGCGCGGCCACGGCGATCTCCTCGATCACGCGCTCCATGAACGGCGGCACCAGCACCGGATGCTCGCCGCCCAGATCCATGCCGGCCTCCTGCCGCGTGATGGCCATGCCGATGTCCCGGTCGCGCGGATAGTGCGTGACGATGGTGCTGCCGATGCGGTCCTTGAGCTGGGGAATGACCTTGCCGCTGCGGTTGTAGGTGCTCGGATTGGCGCTGAACACCAGCATCACGTCCAGGTCGAAGCTGACAGGTCCCAAAAATATTCCAAAAAGGGGTTTGAGGGTCACAAAGTCGTGCGAAATACAACGTGTATGGCAGAGGCGGCCCTATCGCTATATACATATATATGTTTAAATATCTTTGTA
>CAIOTP010000171.1 GCA_903861235.1 uncultured bacterium
CAGGCTCAGGATCGCCGCGCCGCTGGTCCACGCGTCCGCCAGCAGGTGCGTTCCGTCGGCCTGCAGCGCCACGCTTCCACCACGCCGGCCCAGCTGGAGGAGCCAGGTGCCCACGACGCCGTTCACCGCCACCGTGCCACCCAGCAGAGCCATGCCGAGGTCGATGCGCTCGATGGGCTCGGCGGGCGCCCGGAACTCGTGGATGCACTTGAAGACCACCGCGCCGGCGGCCGCCAGGATCAGTCCGCCTTCCACCGCCGCGGAGACGAATTCCGCCTTGCCGTGGCCATAGGGATGGGTGCGATCGGGCGGCCGATGGGCCATCCAGATGCTCCACACCGCCAGGATCGCCGCCACCACGTTGACCAGGCTCTCCATGGCGTCACCGAACACCGCGGTGCTGCCGGTCATGGCGTACGCCACCAGCTTCACGACCATCAGCGCGATGGCCACCGTGACCGCCACCCATGCCGCCCGTCGCTCCACGCGAGCCTGGCTCATGCGGAAAGGCTACCCCGCGGATAGCCTTCCCCTGGACATGCCTCCCGAACCGATCCGTCGCATCGTGGTGGGCACCGACTTCAGCCTGCCTGCCGCCACGGCGCTGGGCTGGGCCTCGGCCATCGCCCGCGCGCACGGGGCGAGCCTGCTGCTCGTGCACGCGTACGCCCGGCAGGACCACGGCCTGACGCCCGAGGAGACTCGAGCCGCTCTGGCAGGTCTGGCAGCCGTGGAGGCAGGCCATGGCCTGCAGGTGCATGTCGAGATGCGAGAGGGCGCCGCCGCCGAGGTGGTGAGCGCCGTCACGCAGGACAGCGCCGCGGACCTGCTGGTGATCGGCAGCCGTGGCCGGAATCCGCTCAGCCGGCTGCTCCTGGGCAGCGTGGCCGACGCCACCCTCAAGCGAGTGCAGCGACCCACCCTGGTGGTGCATCCCGGCGACTCGACTCGATCGCCACGGTGTGGCAGCCTGCTCGTGGGCATGGACTTCTCGCCCGAGTCGGAACGGGCCGTGCAGTTCTCGCTTCGACTGGCCGCTCCCCGTGAAGGTGCGGAGGTCGGCCTGCTTCATGCCGTGGCATTGCCCGGTCCCTTCGTGGGGGTGGAGATGCCTGCAGTGCCCATTGTGGAGCCCGCCGAGAGCGAGGCCCCCGCCCGCGAGGCGCTCGAGCGCAAGGTGCGCCAGCTCGGCGGTCACGGCGTCCGCGTGACCGCCCTGACCTGCCCCGGTTCACCGGTGGAAGCCATGCAGGACACCGCCCAGGACAGGCAGGCGGACATCCTGGTGGTGGGAACCACTGCGCCGACCGGCGCGGCACGCATGCTGCTGGGCAGCGTGGCTGCCGACCTGGTGCACCACGCCGACCGCCCGGTGCTGATCGTGCGATGACGGCCCGGATCCTGCTCGCCTGTCTCGCCCTCGCCGGCTCCGCCTGCGGTTCGCTCATGCCTCATCCGCCCGCTCGCGGCCGCTCCGAGACGGGCTTCCTGAGCGCCTACGGTGCCCTGGAACCGGCGGCGGGACGCCCCGCGGTCTTCGTGTGGCGACGACCCGACCTGGACCTTGCGCCCTACGACAGCGTGATCGTGGAGCATCCCTCGCTTCGCCGCCGTCATGACGACACGCTGCCTTCGCCCGAGATCCGCGATGCGTTGTGCGCGGAACTCCGCGAGCGACTGCAGGACGCCCTGAAGTCCGAGTACCGGATCGTGCCCTCGGTCGACGATCTGGACCGTGCGAAGGATGCGCCTCTCCGCGTCAGGGTCGCGGTCACCACCGCCCTTCTGGACCGCGGCGAACTTCCGCCCGAAGGGGAATGGCAAGGCTGGGGTGATCGACCCGCGGAATTCTCGCTGGAATGCGAGGTGGTCGACGGCCTGAACGCACGGCCCGTGGCCAAGATGGTGGTCTTCGATCGGACCAGCACCATTCCCGCGAATCAGGTCACGCCGTGGGAGAGGAGCTCGCCGCTCTTCGTGCGATGGGGAGCCGATGTGGCCTGGCTGCTTCAGCGACCCGAGACGCCGCCGGCGGCACCGTCGCCACCTGCAGCGGCGCCCGTGGAGCTGCCGCCGGAGTCCGTCGACGAGCCCGGAACCTCGGGGGAACCTGCCGCGGCACCCGAGCCCGGACCGGTCTCCACGTAGACGTCGAGCACCTGTCCCGGCAGCACGCCGGGATCCGCGTCCGTGAAGCGATAGACCAGCTGGAGCACGCGGGTGTCGATGCGTTCGGCGTTGTCGCCGGTGAGCGTCCGCTTGGGAATGACCACCGGAACCGTGCGCACGTACTCGATGGGGAACTCCACACGGCGACCGCCGCGAAGGACCGCGACCGCACGACCCTTGGGGTCGAATCGCCAGGCGTCCAGTTCGTCCACATCCACGCGGATGTGCAGCGGCGTGAGCTGGCCCAGCGTGACCAGACCGTCGCCGTTGCCCGTGCTGGCGCTGGCGAACTGCCCGGGACGCGCGGTCACGCGAAGGATGGTGGCGTCGATCGGCGAACGCACCGTGCTCCGCTCCAGATCCGTCTGCAGCGACTTCACTTCGGCCTCGGCCACCTGCACGTCCGCCGCCACCACCGCCAGATCCTCCGGATACGCGCCGATGCGCACCTCCGCCAGGTCGGCCTCGGCCTCCTTCAGGCGGGCACGCGCGTTGGCCAGCTCGTACTCGCGGGTGGGCCGCTCGTTGGGACTGATGGCGGTCGGATCGGCGATCTGGTTCAGTCGATCGAGCCGCTGCTGCGCATCGCGCACCGCGGCCTGTCGCTGCTCCACGATCGCCTCGGCCGTGAGCAGGTCCTCCTTGCGGGGGCGGGCCTTGAGCTGCGCCAGCTTGCGACTGGCCACCTCCAGGCGAGCCTGCGCACTCCGCAGCTGGCTGCTGAGCATGCGCTGGTCGATCACGAAGAGGGGCTGGCCCTGCTTCACCTCGTCTCCCTCGTGCACCTGGACGGTCTCGACCACTCCGGCGACCGGCGTGCCGACATTGATGATCTCGGTCACCGGTTCCACCAGACCGCTGCCGGCCACACGATTCCCGAAGGGGCTGCGCGTGGGCTCGCCCGTGGGCGGCGAACTGGGCGGCGGCGTGGCCTGCTTCCGCACCGTGTAGAGCGTCAGACCCAGGCCCAGCAGGGCCAGGCCCGCCAGGAGCAGCACACGACCGTTCACGCCCGTCTTCACGAGGATCGCTCCATGCCCTGAGCCGCCCGAAGAGCCGCCACCTCGGCCTTCGCGTCGACCTCGCGGGTCACGCGGCCGTCGTCCATGTGCACGATGCGGTCGGCGAAATGGAAGATGCGCTCGTCGTGGGTCACCAGGACGACCAATCTATCCGGACGGCAGCCCTGCTCGCGCACCAGCTCCATCACCCGCTGGCCGG
Source organism: uncultured bacterium (assembly GCA_903861235.1). Classification (GTDB taxonomy): domain Bacteria; phylum Planctomycetota; class Phycisphaerae; order Phycisphaerales; family SM1A02; genus SYAC01. Next base: position 3,391 of record CAIOTP010000171.1, read on the forward strand.
TGGCACCGTCGAGCGCGCTGGTGGGCTCGTCGCACACCAGGATGCTCGGGCCGTGCACCAGGCTTCGGGCGATGGCCACGCGCTGCTGCTGGCCACCACTGAGCTTGCCCGGTGCCGACCCCTCGCGACCCTTCAGGCCCACCCTTTCGAGCAGCTGGGCGGCGCGGTCCAGGCTCTCGCCTCGACGCTCCCCCCGCAGCAGCAGCGGAATGGCTACGTTCTCCAGCACGCTGATCTGCGGCACCAGGTTGAACTGCTGGAAGATGAAGCCCACGTGCTGCCGCCGCCAGAGCGTGCGAGCCTCGTTCCCCAGCGCGTCCGGATCGGTGCCCGCCAGCTGCAGCTTTCCGCCGTCCCGCGACAGCAGGCCGGCCAGGATGCTGATCAGCGTGGTCTTGCCGCAGCCGCTGGGTCCGACCAGCGCCACCATCTCGCCGAAGCTGGCCTGCAGGTCCACGCCCCGAAGCGCCTGCACGGCCGCGTCGCCGGTGCCGTAGGTCTTGGCGATGCCCTTCGCGAGGATTGCCGGAGTCCCGCTCATCCGCTGAAGACTTCCTTGGGATCCAGCCGGATCACCTTGAGCATGCTCAGCGAGCTGGCGCCCACCACGATCACCGTGACCGCCGCCGCGCTGATGAGCGGCAGCTGCCAGATCAGCTTGAAGGCGAGCCGGTCTGGCGGCACCGAGAGACCGAAGAGCGCCGTGGCACCCAGCCCCAGGCCCAGCCCCAGCGCACCCGCCGCCAGCCCTTGCAGCGCCACCATGCCCAGCAGCTGCCGGCTGGTGGCTCCCATGGCCTTCATGGCGCCGAAGTACTTCAGGTTGTCCAGCGTGAAGTTGTAGAACATCTGGCCCGCGATGGCCACGCCCACCAGGAACCCCAGCAGGATCGCGATGCCGAAGTTGATCGGGATGCCGGTCTGCTTCATCCAGTAGTCCAGCGTCTTCCAGCTGAACTCGCCGGGGGTGTAGG
>CAIOTP010000172.1 GCA_903861235.1 uncultured bacterium
CCCATCTATGGGTCCTGTATGTAGGCCCGTCCCTCTCACTGGATCGGCGCCATCAGCCGGGCCACCCGTGCCGCCACCCGGAACCACCAGGGCCGACGGTCGAATTCGGCCACGCTCGTGCCGTGGCATCGCTCGAAGTCACGGGCCATCATGGCGGCCACGTCCTGGTGCACCGGCCCCTCGGCCAGCACCGTGATCTCGAAGTTGATCCGGAAGGAACGGTTGTCGAAGTTGGCGGTGCCCACCGCGGCCGTGTCGTCGCTCAGCACCACCTTGTGGTGCAGGAACGCCGAGTGGTACCGGTACACCTTCACCCCCGCCGGGATGATGTCCGGATAGAAGCTGTACGCCGAGAGCTTCACCAGCCAGTTGTCCGTTCGCTCGGGGATCATCACGCGCACGTCCACGCCACGCTTCGCCGCCAGCTGCAGCGCCGCGGTGATCCCCTCGTCCGGCACGAAGTACGGCGAAGCGATCCACAGTCGCCGCCGTGCCGAGCAGACCATGTGCAGGAACATGAGGGTGCAGGTCTCGAAGGGATCCGCCGGGCTGCTGGGCATCACGATCACCCGGTTGGGACCGTGCACCGGCACCGCCGGCTCCCAATGCAGCTCCGGCACCGTGCCTGTGGCCCACTTCCAGTCCTCGCACCACGCCAGCTGCACGCCCAGCACGCTCGGGCCTTCCAGGCGAAGATGCGTGTCACGCCACGCCCCCACCTCCGCGTCCAGCCCCAGGTACTCGTCGCCCACGTTGATCCCGCCCACGAACGCCTCGCGCCCGTCCACCACCACGACCTTGCGGTGATTGCGGAAGTTGATCTGGAAGCGGTTGCCTCCCTTGGTGGTCTTGAAGCCGCTCACATGGCAGCCCGCCTCCTGCAGCGGCACCAGATAGGCGTCGGCCAGCCCCGCACATCCGATCTCGTCGTACAGGAAGAACACCTGCACGCCGCGCGACTGCGCGTCCAGCAACGCCTGTCGGTACCTCCGCCCAAGGCCGTCGTCGCGCACGATGTAGAACTGCGAGAGCACGTAGGTCCGCGCCCGCCCGATGCCGGCCAGAATGGCCTCGAACGTGGCCTCCCCGTCCACCAGCAGCTCGGCGGCGTTCCCCGTGGTGGCCGGCAGCGTGGACAGGTGCTCCAGCGCCGGCCCCAGTCCGTCGCTCGCCTGGGATTCGTGCACCGCGAAGGGCTCCACCGCCTCGCGCGCGCGCTTCCACAGGGCGTGCAGTTCCGCCTGCCCCCTCCGGATCGCACGCACATAGCCGTCGAAGCGCCGGCTCCCGAAGGTCAGGTAGAACGGAATGGAGATCGCCGGCATGAGCAGCAGCGCAATCGCCCAGGCGATGGTGCCCTGCGGGGTGCGGTTGCGCATGACCGCGTCGGCGGCCAGCACCACGCCCGCGACCTCCACCGCCAGCACGGCCAGGGCGACGACCAGCGTCCAGTCCAGGGACATCGCCTCGGTCATCCGGGCAACCTATCACCCCAGGATCCCCCGGACGCACCCTAGCTCTGCTTGCGGTCGTTGGCCCGCAGCGTGGGCTGCGGGAACCAGCGCGCCCGCTTCGCCGCCGCACCCAGCGGTGTCTCTCCGCATCGGCGCACCAGCGCCTTGTAGAAGCGGTCCGCCGCCTTCGGATCTCGTGCCGCCAGCCAACGTCCGGCACGCCAGAGCACCTCCGAGGTCAGCAGTTCCTGGTCCGGCAGCAGGGCCGCGGCGCGCCATGCCAGATCGGCGGCTTGATAGCGGTAGTGATATCGCTGCAGCGGCGTGGGCAGGCTCGCCTGGGCCTGCTCCAGTTCACGCCTCGTGGGCAGCACGCCGGTCGCCGGAGGCTCGTCGATGCGCATCTCCAGCGGATCATCGCCCGCGTGCTGGCCGCGATCGATGTGCTGATCGGGCCAGAGCTCGGTCGCCACCAGTTCCATGCCACGGGACCGCAACCGCCGGGCGGCCTCCCACATGACCAGCGCCCGCGCCCGATCCGGCAGCGAGGCGTCCTCGCACTCGCGAAGCAGCCGGCCCAGCTCCCGGCTCGCGGTCTGGAGTGAAGGCGGCATGTAGGCCGCCGCGTCCTCCCACCGCCCTTCCCTCGCCAGCCGCCGTGCCAGCAGGTATCGGAGGTCGGACCGGCAGATCGCCGGATCCAGCCGCTCCGTGAAGTGCGTCGAGAAGCTCGCCATCGCCGTCTCCGGCGGAGCCACGCGGTCGACCACCGGCTGCAGGTCCTCCAGCTTCATCACCCGCTCCGCCACGTAGGCCGCATCAGGCCAGAAACAACCCTGCACCAGCATCTCCAGCGCCTCCGCGTAGCGGTCCTGCGACATCAGCACCACCGCGTGCTCACCCTGGATCAGCGGGACGGAGCGGATCTGCATGCCTGAGCCGTCCCGATCGACCGCCCGCCAGTCCCAGAGCGCGCCAGGATCGCCCAGACACGACAGCTCGGCGTAGTGCCGGGCAGCCTCGTCCAGATCGCCCCTTCGGACCGCCAGCTTGGCCCTCACCCACACGGCCAACGGTTCGCGCGGAGCCAGGCAGGCCAACCGCTCCGCCCGCTCGAAGTCTCCTCGCCGATACGCCAGCAGCGCGGCGCGATGCAGGCCGATGTCTTCGAGCGTGCCCGCCTGCTCCAGCGCCCGGATCCAGGGCCCGACCACATCCTCGCGGACCCAGGCCTCGTCCGACATCCACGCCTCCCTCGCCCGGCCCGACCCATTCAGGCACGCGGTGACCACACCTGCGGCCACCGGATCCGCGGCCACCGGCAGCAGCAACTCGAAGGGGGCATGCATCACCTCGTCGGACACGATCATCAACGACATGCGGGTGTCCCTGCCCAGCGCCCAGTCCTCCAGGTACAGATGGATGGCGTCCACGAAGCGGCCGGCGTCCATGGCGGCGCGGGCCTCCCACCCCACGCTCGCCTCGGCCATGCCCAGCGAATCCGCGAAGCCCTCCGCCGCCAGTTCACGCACCTTGCGGAACCATCCGATCGCCTCCTCGGGGTGGTCCTCCTGGATCATGCGACCCAGACGGAACGCCGCCCACACGCTCCGCCAGCAGCGCTCCTGCGGAGGCAGTGCCAGCAGCTCTCGCAGGGGATCGACCGAAACCGGCGTCTCGCCCCGCAGGACCACGACCGGCTTGTTCGACAGGCGATGAGCGGCGTAGAGCATGAACTCCTGGGGAAGCCCCTCGGGAAGATCCTGAAGCGTGGCGGCATCCAGGTAGGACTGGACCACCTCGTCCTCCGGCGAGACGCCGAGCGCGCTGGCCAGGTCACGGCCGTCGTCCTGCGTGGCCGACACGAACGCACACTCCGCCACCGGCAGCGGCACCAGCATGCCCGGAGTGCTGGGCTGAAAACGCTCCAGTTCCAGCTGCACATCCATGTCGGAGAATTCCGCCAGGCCCGAGGAGCCCGCGATCAAGAGCAGCGAAGGCGCCCAGGATCCGCACGCGAGAGAGAACGCCCAGCCTGCCAGCAGGGGCAGGAGCGCCAGGGAACCCGAGACCCGACCGCCTCGCCTAGTCGTCTTCCACATGAAGCGTGACCTCCGTGTCCGCGTCGAATCGCATCCATGCAACACGCCGAAGTTCCCCGGGCCGCATCCGACGGTCCCGCGTGAATTCCATCGCGAAGCTCGCCGCTCCCGTGCCGGCACCTGCAGTGATCACCGCGCCCACGCCGTCTCGACCGAGCAGCCGGGAACCCGCTCCCCATCGAGCCGTCCAAGCGGCCGGAAGTTCGGCGTCGCCGTCGCCCTCGTTGCGGGCCACGATCTCCACCAGGCCGGGCTCGGACCGCCGGGCTTCCAGAAGCAGGCGACCCTCGGGCGCCGACCCTTTCATCACGCCGGCCAAGGTGGGCCAGGACCAGTTCAGACGGTCGCCATCCACCGGCAGCCGATACCAGATCACGCCTCG
>CAIOTP010000173.1 GCA_903861235.1 uncultured bacterium
ATGATGTGCACGATCGGCGTGACGATCGTGATCACCATGGTGCTGGTGCTGCAGCTGGGTGCCGCCGCGGCCAAGGTGAGCTCCACGGCTTCGGCAGCCTCCGCTTCGCCGGACCGGACGCCTCTGGAGCAGGAGGCGGCCGAGCTGCGTCGTCGTCTGGAGGCCGCCGCCGCGCGAGCCGGTGGGGACACCGACCGTGAACGCGCCGAACTGCGTCAGCAGGTGCTGCGGGAGAACCGGCGCGCGGAGGAACTGGAGCGGCGCGCCCGCGAGGCCGTGCAGCGGCTGCGGCTGGCTTCGGCCCAGGCGGCGGCGGATCCCGCGGCGGTGGAGGCGGCGGACCTTCTTCAGCGCCGCGAGGAACTGGAGGAGCGGCTTCGCGCCGAATCCCTGCGGCGGCGGGTCACCTACCTGGTCGCTCCCGAGGACCGCAAGCCGGTGATCGTGGAGGTGTCCGGCGACCGGCTGGTGGCCGGCACCACGCTCGAGCGAGACGCACCGCTGGCCCTGCCACTGGTCGATCCGGCCGACGCCGCGGCGCTGCTGGCCGCGTGGATGCGCGCGCTTCCGGACGGCGACCGTCGAAGCGTGCTCTTCGTGGTGAAGCCCTCGGGCGTGGCGGCCTGGCGCGCCGTGCGCGAGCGTCTGCTGGCGGAGCCCGGCATGCAGGAGGTGCCCACCGGGCTGGACCTGATCCCCGAGGACGCCTTCACCAGCGACCGCTTCCGTGGCGGGGGCGAGCCATGAGCCGGCGCTCCTCGCACGGCGACGAGTTCGGCAGCCTGGAGCTGCTGCTCGACACCATCTGCAACATGTTCGGCCTGTTCATCTTCGTGGGCATGCTGGTGGCGGTGCTGGCCAGCGCACGCAGCACCGTCATGCAGGCCCAGGGCGCACCCGCCGGTCCCGATCCGCTGGCGGCGGACCGGCAGGCGGTGGCGGACCTGCGTGAGCGGGTGCTGCAGGCGGAGCAGGTCGCGCGCCCCGACGCACGGCTGGAGGCGAGCCGCGGGCAGCTGGCCTCGCTCCAGGCCACCAACGACCAGGTCGAGCGCCGCACCGCGGCCATGGAGCGCCTGACACGCGAGGGTTCCGAACGGGCCGCAGCCCTGGCGGCGGAGCTGCCCCGCCTGCGGGCGGAGGTGGAGCGGATCCGTCGCGAGGTGGAGGCGCAGGAGAAGGTGGCCGGCATGCAGCTGCGTGCGCCGCGACGGCGGACCGTGGAAGGGCTCATGCCCGTGCAGGTGGTGCTCTGGCAGGGACGTGCCTACTGGATCAATCCGTGGATCGACCGCCTGGACGAGCCGTGCCGGGCCTGGAGCGAATGGAACGCGGACGCGGTGGACCTGGCCGCGGGTCCGGTCTGCGACATCCGCGAGTGCTTCCGCGGCGGCGGTCAGTGGCTCGTGCGGAGCGTTCCGCTGCGTGCGGAGGGCGGACTGGCGGTGCGAGAGGACGACGCCGCGTGGCGGGGCCGACTGCTCGACCTGCTGGCCCGCCTCCGGGGGGACCGGCATGTGCTCAGCCTGAAGGTGGCCCCGGATTCGCACGCCGCCTTCCAGCAGTTGCGCGAGGTGATCGCGGGCGCCGGCTTCGCCTACGACGCTTCGCCCATCCGCCTGGAGGATGGCGTGTACCGCGACGAGATCCGCGACGGCGTGGCCACCGCGCAGTGATCAGGGCGTGCCGGCCGGCGCCTGCGACCCCGACTGGGCGGCGATGTGCGTGAAGGTGCCGCCGTGCTCCTTCGCGATGGCCTGCAGGGTGTCCACGTCGGCGTCGCTGCCCATGCCCAGCGTGTGGATCCGCGTGCGGTCGGTGCCGCCGTTGAGCGCGCGGAGCTGCCCGACGGCATCCGAGCCGAACTGGCCGTCCGTGAGCAGGAAGAGCTCGTGCGGCACCGGATCGAGCTGCGTGAACGCGAAGGTGAGCGCGCCGCCGGGGTCCGTGCCTCCGCCCGTGCCCACGCCGTCGACCTTGCGGAGCAGCTGCTCGGAATCCGCGCTGCCGGCCTTCACCCAGCCCCTCTGGAAGATGTGCGCGGCGTGGTCGAAGAAGACCACCTGCCAGTTCGTGCCTGCCGGCATGGCGCGCACCGTGCGCACGATCTCCCTGCGAAGGGCCTCCATCTTGTCGCCGGACATGGAGCCGCTGATGTCGCAGACGAAGCACACGAACCCTCCGCGCACGCGTGCACCGAAGAAGTCCACGCCGCCCCCGGGTTCGGCGGGTCGTCCGGGGGTGGCGCCGGCGGAGTTCGGCGCGGGTGCGGTCACGGGCATCGCGGCGCGGGCGGTGGTGGACCGGTCGAAGGTCGCGCGGTCCACCCGTCGGTAGAGCGAGCCGTCCAGTCGCAGCAGGCCGTCGCCCTCGATGGACCATGCGGCCTTGCAGGGCAGGGGACGGGCGGCCGGCGTGGCGGAGCGGCCAGGCATGCCGGGCAGCGGCAGAGGTGCCGTGAAGAATCGCGAAGGGCGCGAAGGCGTCTCCTCCAGCGTCACGGCGCCGTCAGGATCGAAGGTGGCTCGCAATTCGGCCGCCACCACCAGCTGCGGTGGATCGCCCCATGCCCGGTACACCTGCAGCGATCGCTGGGTGGGTCGGATGGCCACCAGGCCCAGGTCGTGTCCACCGGGCGCGAAGTCCGCGACACGACGGCCATCGTCGAGCTGCTGCCAGTAGCCCAGCAGCGGCGCAAGTGGCGAGGCGACCGCCGCCGCTTCGGGTGCCTGCTCGTCCTGATCGTCCACGCGCGGCGCCGTGGGTTGTGGAATGTCCAGAGGCTCAGGTGGCGTCTGGCCCGGCTGGGCACGCGAACCGGACGGGCCGGAGGAAGCGCCGCCGGTGGATGCCGTACCGGACGCCGAGGCCTGCTTCGGCGCGCCGGGAGAGGCGCCCGTGGAGCGCGAAGTCTCGCCCAAGGCTCCGCTTCGGGCGCCGGCGCTGGCGGAGCCTGCCTTCGCGGCCGCGTCCATGCCGTCCGGTTCAGGTTCGCCCGCGGTGGATCTGCCGGCACCCACCGAACCCGTGGATCGCGCGTCGGCGGGATCCCGCTCGGCCTTGCTCGTTCCGCTGCCGCCACCCTCGCCGGTGAATGCGCCCGAGGAGGCCACGCCGGAGCCTCGGCTCGAGTTGGCCCGCTGTCGCGGCTGGGCGCTGGGTGCCTTGGGAGCAGCCGGCACTTCGGTGAGGCCGCTGCGGTCCCCACGATCCGGCCCGGAGCCGCTTCCCGCGCCACCCACGCCGGCACCAGACTTCGAGCTGCCGCTTCCGCCCCCGGCAGCGGTGGCGTTGCCGCCAGAGCCGCCGGATGAGGCCGAACCGCTTGAGCCTGAGGCTCCACTTGAGCCGGAGGAACCAGAGCCAGAGCCAGAGCCAGAGCCAGAGCCAGAGCCAGAGCCAGAGCCAGAGCCAGAGCCAGAACCAGAGCCAGAACCAGAACCAGCACCAGAACCTGAGCCTGAGCCAGAGCCAGAGCCTGAACCAGAGCCTGAGCCAGAACCAGAACCAGAACCAGAACCAGAACCAGAACCAGAACCAGAACCAGAACCAGAACCTGAGCCTGAGCCCGAGCCCGAACCCGCGCCTGACCCTGCACCTGCTCCCACACCTCGACCCGCGCCACCAGAGGCGTCGACCCCGGTGACCTGTCCCGAATCACGGTTGGAAGGAATCGCCTTTGAACTCTGTCGCGGTCGAGGCGTGGGTGTGGGATTGCGCGCCTGCGCCGGCGTCTGCGTCTCCTCCGGCTTGACCACCAATTCGGGATCCGACTTGCAGCTCCAAGCCGCAAGCACGGCCAGCATGAAGGCAAGGATGGCGGCGGCCTTCCTCAAGGAACCCACCACGGTAGCTCCGCACGGGCGGGAGCGGGGGTTCCAGCACCTTGCGACCAGGATTGGATCCACGCGGTCACTGCATCGAGCCCGGCGACCAGTCGCTCCTCGTCCTGCCGGGTCACTGCGGCGTTGCAGCGGGAGGGATCCAGATCGGCCTGCCACCCGATCCAGCGATCGACCATGGCGGAGGGCACCCAGTGTCGGCCCACGCGTCGAGCGGTCACGGGCCATGAAACAGTTCCGGCTTCCACCTTCATGGCGCGAGTGGTCTCGTCCTTGGCCACGCCGCGCACGCGCACGCCCGGATCCTGAAGCGGATCCACGCGGAAATCGCCCCCGAACCAGCCGGGCAGCCACGCGGCCAGAGGCACGTGCCGAAGCAGCGTGCGCCACGCGAAGAGCGCCTCGCCACTCGGGCTCCAGGCCAAGGCTCGCCCGTCGCCCCAGGCCGACGGGGCGATCCACGGGCTCTCTCGCCAGCCGCGCACCCCTTCGGCCAGCCGCCTCAGATCGCTCGGCTGGGCCAGGGGCCCGATCAATTGCCGCGAGAGCGCGCCAGCTGCGGGAGCGGTGCAGGCTTCGGAAAGCGCCTTGGCCAGCGCATCCAGCGAGGCCGTGGCCTTGGTCGCCATCTCGGGTGAAGCATGCGGGGCGATCGCCGTTCGCACCTGCGTCAGCCGATCCACCCACGCCGCGGGCAGGCCGTGCTCCACGCTCTCGCACCGGCCCGTGAGCAACCCCTCGATCACCTGCAGGTTGGTCTCCTCGGGTGGCAGGGGCGTGAACCGCCAGGCCATCAGCAGCAGCGCGGTCGCCGAGGCGGCCAGGGCGATGGCCAGCACCGGCGTGAGCCTC
>CAIOTP010000174.1 GCA_903861235.1 uncultured bacterium
AGCCGAGGCCCAGCGCCGGATGGCCGAGAGCCAAGCTCAGGCCGAGGCTCTTCGCCAGCAGGCCGCCGAGGCCGATGCGGAGGCGGAGCGCATGGAGCAGGAGGCCGCCCAGGCCGAGCGGACGCTCGAGCGTCATCGGGCCATCGCCCAGGAGCAGGAACGCCGGGTGCATGACCGTGCGGAGGCCTGCGAGCGGCTGCGACAGGCCATGGCCACGGCGGAGCGTGCCCTGCACCTGGAGCTGGAGGCCCGCCAGGCCGAGGACGACGCGGAGCAGGCCCAGGAGGGCGCCCGCGAGCTGGCGATGCGCCGCGAGCGGGTCGTGGACACCGCGTCCGCGCGGGCCGAGGAGCTGCGCCAGCGCCGTGTGGCCGTGGAGGCCGAGCGGGACCGGCTGGCCGAACGCGAGGCCGTGGCCAACGACCGTCGACGCGAGGTGGACGCCGAACTGGATGCCCGCCTGCAGAGCGCCCGTCGCCGCGAGGCCGAGGCCAAGGAACGCTCCGAGCGCCTGCGGCGCGAGCTGGAGCGGCTCCAGGCGCAGCCTGCCGACGCCTGATCCCGTCGCGGGCCCGTACGCGGCCCCGATATGCTCCGGTCCGGCATGGCCGCCTCACGCACGACGCTGCTGCGACAGTTCATCACGCTGGGCGTGCTGCCCGCCATGCTCGTGCTCCTGGCGGTCATCGGGATCAACGCGGTCAGGTCCATGCGCACCCTGGAGGCCACGGCCCGGCGGAACGCGCTGGGGGAGGCCATGTCCTTCGCCACGGAGATGGACGGCTGGAACCGCGCCACGGTGAGCATGGTGGACACCATGGCCGAGGCCGCGGAGCACGGTCTGTTCGGTCGTCGGACCCAGAGTCTTCGATTCCTGGAGGGCATCCTCGATTCGAATCCCGATCTCGAGGCCGCCTACTTCACCTACGAGCCTGATGCGGACGGTGCCGACATGGAGTCCCTCCAGGCGGCCAGGCGCGGCGAACTCCCGATCGAGAGCGTGGACGACCGTGGCCGCTTCATTCCGTACCCGCACCAGAACAAGACCACGGGTGGGAAGATCCGTCTCAAGCGGATCGTGGACGACGACGGCAACGACTACTACCAGCTGCCCAAGCGCAACTTCCTGGAGCGAGGGATTCGCGAGCCGGTGCTCACGGAGCCCTACGAGTACGAGGGTGTCATGATGACCGAGTGCACCATGCCGCTGGTGATCAACGGCAGGTTCGCCGGGGTGGCCGGCATCGATCGAAGCCTGGATGTGCTCGCGGAGCGGCTTTCCCTGCTCACCCGACGGTCGGGCCTCAACGCCATGATCCTGACCTCGCAGGGGCACGTGGTGGTGGCCTCGGTGGGTGACGAGGAGAGCCTGGGCGAACTGGCCCAGGTCTTCTCCAGGATCCGGGCCCAGCCCATCGAGCAGACGCCCTGGGGTCGGTCGCTCACGTCGCTGCTGGACGCCCGAGAGGAGACCGCCACCACGTTCCTGACCAACCCGGTCACCGGCGAGAACACGCTGCATGCCATGGCCCGCGTGCCCACCGGAGGCTGGGAGGTGGTGGTGGAGGTGCCCGCATCCATGCTGGACATGCAGATCTGGCGGCAGATGGCCATGAACCTGGCGGTCGCGATCTCGGGTGCCGTCGTGGTGGCGATGCTCCTGATCCGCATGGCCGTCAAGCTCTCGGCGCGCATCCGCGTGGCCGCCGCCGCGGCACGCGACGTGGCCGACGGCGACCTGACCCACGACTATCCCTCCGAGGGCGCCAACGACGAGGCCTCGGCGCTCATCGACAGCATGGGCGACATGACCACCCGGCTCAACGACCTTGTGGCCCGCGTGCGCGGCGTGGCGCTGAGCATCACCGGCACGGCCACGCAGATGGCCGGTGCCAGCCGTCAGCAGGAGGAGGTGGCCCAGGGCTTCGGAGCCAGCAGTGCCGAGATCGCGGCCGCGGTCCGTCAGATCTCCACGACCGGCAGCGAGCTGCTGAAGAAGATGGAGCACCTGGCGGTGGCCTCGGCCGAGAGCGCTCGCCTGGCGGGCGAGGGTCGCGAGGGCCTGCAGGCCATGGGTCAAACCATGGACGAGCTGGCCTCCGCCACCGGCGGTGTGGCGCAGCGACTGGCCGCCATCAACGAGAAGGCCAGCAGCATCAACGCCATCGTGGACACCATCACCAAGGTGGCCGACCAGACCAACCTGCTCAGCGTGAACGCCGCCATCGAGGCGGAGAAGGCGGGCGAGAGCGGGCGGGGCTTCCTGGTGGTGGCCCGCGAGATCCGCAGGCTGGCCGACCAGACCGCCGCGGCCACGCTGGACATCGAATCCACCGTGCGTCAGATGCAGGGAGCCGTCAGCGGCGGCGTGATGGAGATGGACCGCTTCAGCGAGCAGGTCCGGCGTGGCGTGGAGCATGTGGGTGGCGTGGGCCAGCGGCTCACCGCGGTGATCGACCGCGTGGGTCGGGCCGAGTCCCAGTTCGCCGAGGTCACCGAGGGCATGCACAGCCAGGTGGAGGGTGCCCAGCAGATCCGCCAGAGCATGGATGCGCTGGCCCAGACCGCCTCGCGCGCCCGTGAGGCCACGAGCGAGTTCGCCCAGGCGGCGAGCACGCTGCAGGATTCGTTGGCGCAGCTGCGAGCCGCGGTCGGCCTGTTCCGGTTGCGCGACCAGGCCTGAGAGCCCGGAACGCGGGGGTCAGTTCTGGAAGACGGCGTAGCCCTTGCCGTGCAGCTCGACCACGCGCGTCCAGCCGTCGGCGTCCACCTTCACGCCTGGAAGCAGGTCGACGTTGCCCACGCCGAGTTCCTTCATCCGGGTGCCGCAGGTCTCCACGGCCGCGCCGGACTTCTGCAGGTCGGCCACCAGGCTCTTCCACGGGTTGCCCGCCTTGGTGCCCATCACGCGGTCGTAGGCGGCGTCGCCCAGGGTCATGGGCAGTGCCGGTCCGTCGAACACCACGATCAGGCTGATCTCCTTGGCGCCGGCGGTCCTGGCGGCCTCGGTGGCGTCCCGCCAGTCGGCCAGTCCGTAGAACACCATGTCCGCGGTGGGGCGGCGGTTGGCGTACACCACCGTCTTCCACGCGGCCAGCTGGGGCTCGATGTCCGCCTTCACGGCCGGTGCCGGGCTCACGGTGGAGGCCGGCGCCGCGGCGAAGGGACCGCTGGAGGTGGCGCAGGCGGAGGCGAGCAGGGCGAGAGCGGCGAGGGGCGTGAAGCGAGCCATGCGCGGCATGCTAGCCCATGGGGGTGGCGGCGTGGACCAGTCCGGGCCACAATCCCGCGGTGAGCCTGCTCTCCCTGATCCCGCTGCCCATGCCGCTCGCCTGGCTGGCGGCCCTGTATGCCGCGGTGATCGGCATCCGCTTCGCCTTCATGCGGCGGGGTGACTTGCGCATCCTGGGCATCGGTCTGATCGTCACGGCCGTGTGCTGGGTGCTGCTGCAGCTGAGCGTGGAGGCCAGCATGCCGATCACGATGCACCTGCCGGAGGGTGTGCGGCAGATCGAGATCCCGCTGCTGCGCACGCTCGGGGAGGTGGGCCTGGTGGTGGTGGCTCTCTCGCTGGTGCTCATGGGGCTGTCCGGGGTCATGGTGGCCGTGACCGGCGGCGACATGATCCGGCTGCAGAAGGCGCTGATCCGGGCGGTGCTGTTCCTGGTGGGCCTGACGGTGATCTGGCAGGCGCACTTCGCCGAGCAGTTCAGCATCCGGAACCTGCTCATCGGTGCCGGCGGTGCCCTGGTGTTCATCGTGGGCCTTGGCCTGCAGCGCACCATGGGCAACCTGTTCAGCGGCTTCGACCTGCAGGCCGACCAGGTGGTGAAGAAGGGCGACTGGGTGCAGTTGGGCGTGGGCGGCCCGGAAGGCACGGTGTTCGACACCAGCTTGCGGACCACGCGCATCCTGACCAACGAGGGCCAGATGATGATCGTGGCCAACGCCGATCTGCTCGGCCGCTCCCTGCTCAACCTGGACCAGCCGGACCGACGCATCCGGGTGAGACGCACCGTGGGCGTGGCCTACGGCATCCCGCCGATCCGCGTGAAGGACGCCATCCTGGGAGTGCTGCTGCAGGATCCGGGCGTGCTGCGGCCGCCCCGGGGGATCGCCCCCGAGGTCTTCGTGCAGAGCTACGCGGATTCCAGCGTGCACTACGACATCCGCTTCTGGGTGGCCGACCGCCGCGAGATGGACCCGGTGATCGACCGGGTCATGACTCGCATCTGGTACGTGCTGCGTGAAGGCTCCATGGAGATCCCGTTCCCGATTCGGAGCATCCGGATGGTGGACATGGAGCAGGAGCGGCGGGATGCCGAGCGGGTCACCTTGGCGATCGAGGCGATCGAGCGGCAGCTGGCGGGGTCGCCGCTGTTCGGCGATCAGTCCATGTCCGCGGCGCAGCGACGCGAACTGGTGCGCGACAGCGAAGTGGTCGAGCTTCGAGAGGGCGAAGCCGCTGTGCGGCGAGGCGAACTGAGCGACCACATGTTCCTGGTGCTCGAGGGCTCGGTGGAGGTCCGGCCGGAAGGCCGGGCGCCGATTTCGATCGAGGCGGGCGGTTCCTTCGGAGAAGTGGCGCTGCTCCGTGGCGAACCTCGCATCGCGGATGTGGTGGCGGCCGCCGGCGGCACGCGGCTGCTCCGCATGAGCCGGCTCAGCGTGCTGCCGGTGCTCCAGCGGCAACCCTCGCTGGCAGGCGAGCTGTCCCGCATCTCGCAGGCCCGGCGTGAGGCGTCCGGCGTGGTGGATGGCGAGCAGGTCCAGACCACGCTGCTGCAGCGTTGTGGGGTCATGCTGAAGACGATCCTGCGCGAGATGCGTCCCTGGTGATCCCGGCGGAGGGCTGACAAAAAGGGACCGGGCCCGGTCATGCAACCGGGCCCGGTTCGTCGTTGGAAAGCAGCCTTGGCTCGATCTCGAGATCCCCGTTCGGACCTCGGTCAGCCGCCAAGAGCCTTGAGCTCTCCGATTCGGCAGGCCCCCAAGCCTGCACGACCTTGCCATGCGCGTGGGACGGACCACGCACATGCCGTCATACCTTGCAAACCTTGTTGGATTCAGTCGGAGGGAACTTCCGCTGCTTCCTGAGGGAACATGAACCCGGAGAGGGGCTCCGGGTCCGTCCCAACATAGCCCCGTTTCGGGGGTGCACAAGTTCGATCCCGCCCCATTTTCGAGCATTTTGCGATTCGCGGGGCCTCTCAGGGCCGATCTCGGGGGACCCCACTCGGGGACAAGCCATGAAAGTTCTCGCCACCTGGGATCACGGTCTGCCCGCCAACGAGGAAGCCCTGCGGCTCCTGGGAGCCGGGGGCACGGCCCTGGATGCGGTGGAGGCGGGTTGTGTCCGCACGGAGCGGGACAATGGCCAGCGGACCGTGGGTCTGGGCGGCTGGCCTGACCGTGATGGCGTGGTCACCCTGGACGCCGCCGTGATGCTGTGTGACGGTCGGGCGGGCTCGGTGGCCTTCGTGCGGGGGGTGGAGCATCCCATCCGCCTGGCTCGTCTGGTCATGGAACGCACGCCGCACGTCATGCTGGTGGGCGCGGGCGCCGAACGCTTCGCACGCGAGCAGGGGGTGGAGGTGCGCGAGCGGCCGCTCGATGCCGAGCAGGATTCGAAGTGGAAGGCGTGGCTCCAGGAGAAGCGCTACGCCCCGGCGGTGAACGTGGAGAACCACGACACCATCTCCATGATCGCCATGGACCCGTCCGGGCGCATGGCGGTGGCCAGCACGACCAGCGGACTGGCCTTCAAGATGCATGGTCGCGTGGGCGATTCGCCCGTCATCGGTTCGGGTCTCTTCGTGGACCGTGGCGTGGGAGGAGCCGTGTGCACCGGGCTGGGCGAGGCGGTTCTGCGCACGGCGGGAGCCCATGCCGTGGTGGAGGCCATGCGTGCGGGCATGAGTCCGCAGCACGCATGCGAGGCGCTCGTCCACCGCATGATCGACCGTGTTCCTGGCAGTTCGGACTACCAGGTGGGCGTGCTGGCCATGGACTTCAGCGGGCGGACCGGGGCGTTCAGCGTGCAGCGAGGATTCACCTACGCGTTGGCCGAGCGGGGCGTGAACGCCATGCAGACGGCGCCGGCGGCGCTGGGCCAGGACAGCACGATCGAGGTGGCCATGAAGGTGCAGGAGCGCCGGCGCTAGGCGGAAGTCGAGAGCCGGAACCGCAGCGACCGGGCCTCGGCCTGATCGAAGGAGCCGGCGACACGGCAGGAGGCGTGCAGGTGGGGCGTGGCCGAGAGCCAGACATCCGCGTTGGCGGTCCGCACGCCGCCACAGGCCACGATGTCCGGTGGCGCGCCCCCCAGTTCGCGCGAGAGCGCCGAGAGCTCCGCGTGTTCGCGTCGAAGCAGGTCCGTCCGGTTCGGCAACGCCGTCGCCGCCGCGTCCCATCCGCGCACTCCTGCCGTGAGCACGCGGGCCAGGCCCAGGGCCAGCACATCCCGCC
>CAIOTP010000175.1 GCA_903861235.1 uncultured bacterium
CGGGCAGGGTGCGAAGGCCGTTGACGTAGGCCTCGAACATGGCGTCGTAGCTGTCCTGGCTGGCTTTCAGCAGCGATTCGCCGAAGATGAACTGCCGCTCGGCGGCCAACTGGCCAAAATAGGCGCTCCAGACCTCGTTCAGGGCCTCCAGCCGCAGGCGGGTGAGCTCGGCCACCGCCTCGTTGCGTTCGGAGCGGGCCTTCCGTACCGCGTTCACGCGCTCGAAGCCGTCGAAGAGCAGCCAGCTGCCTCGGAGGCCCACGGCGTAGGTGGGCAGGGTGGTGTCGACGTTGGACTGCGTCCCCTGGGGATCGGGGGTGTAGTTGAACCACTTCTGGGCCATGTTGCCGTACAGGCTGACGATGGGAAGGAAGTCGGCCTCGGCCTTGCGGATGCGGGCCTCGGCTGCCCGCACGCGCTGGCCGGCCGCCAGCAGGTCCGGCCGATCGGCGCCGCCCTGGGCCATGAGCCGCTGGACCGTGTCGCCGAGTCGATCGGGAATGGGCATCCGCTGCAGGGAGACGATCTCCACGGGCACGTCGGCGGAGAGTCCCAGCCGTCGTGCGAGCGTGCCGCGTGCGTCGAAGGTGGCGGCTCGTGCGGCCTCGAGCTTGAAGCGGGCCTGCTCCCAGCGCTGTCGCGCCACCAGCGCGTCCGGCATGATCGCCAGGCCGTTGAGCAGACGGTCCTCCACGGCCTCCATCTGCACGCGGGCGGTCTCCACATCCTGCGCCTGGGTCTCCTCCAGGGCGATCGCGGCGTCGAGACGGAAGTACGCCGTCTGGATCTCGAAGAGCAGGGTCTGCAGCGCACGGTTGAAGGTCAGGTTGGCGGCGGCCAGGGCACGGCGTGTCTCGTCGGTCAACGCGTCGCGACGGCCGAAGTCGATCAACTCCCAGGTGAGTTCCAGTCCCAGGTCGCCCTGTGCACCGCGGTCCAGCAGTCGGTTGTCCTGCTGGGGCAGCGCCTCCTGCACATAGCCGCCGAAGCCGAAGCCGTTCAGTCGGGGCCACCAGAGGCTCTCGACCATGGCCCACTGTGCGGCGGCCACGCGGGCGCGCTCCCAGGTGGCGCGGGTGGTCGGGTTGTTCTGCAGCGCGAAGTTCACCAGGAAGGCGAGATCGCGCGGGCCCTCGCCCCACGGCGTGGACGAGGCGTGGGCGGGCGGGGGCTGCGGCGCGGGCTCGGCGGGCTCGAACGGGAGTCCCTGCTCGGCGGCGGTCAGCTGGTGGAACGCTTGGTCATCCCAGAGCGCCTCCTGCCTGCAGGCGGTCACCGCCACGAGCGTGGCGGCGATCAGCGGGACGACGGGGCGCATCCTTGCACCGGTCATGGCGTCAGCGTACCGGCCTGAGGGGGGTTGCGGAAGGCTTGTAGAGTGTCGACCGAAGACTTCGCATGAGCCTCGCTGCCGCCGCCACCGTCCGACCCGTCCGGCCCAGCCTCCGGGCCAAGCTCTGGCAGGACCTGCAGCCTTTTCCGGGCCGTGCGACCGAGGCGTTCCGCATCGCGGTGGCCGGCATGCTGATCGTGGCGGTGCAGATGACGCTCCGGTTCGAGCTCATGTATCCGGCCATGACCACGCTGCTGGTCGTGAACGAGATCCGCGGCTTCAGCACGCTGACCCGCTTCCTGATCAACTTCCTGGCCGTCACGGTGAGCTGTGGGGCGGCGGTGGCGCTCATGGCGCTGTTCATGCAGCAGCCCATGTTCCTGCTGCCCATCATGGCCGGCTACATCACGGTGGTCATGTACTTCATGGGGGCTTCGCGCTACCGCAGCGCCATGTTCAACCTGGGCTACCCGTTCGTGGTCGTGGTCTACATGGCGTTCTTCGACAAGACCCATGCCGAGCACATCGCGATCGTGGTGTACCAGTCGGTGATCACGGGACTGGCCTGCGGCACGCTGGTGCTCATGCTGCTCTGGCCGGAATCGGCGTCCACGCTGCTGCGGGAGCAGCTGGTGCATGGGCTGCAGGGGTCCACGGGGCTGCTGCGGCGGCTCGCGGGTTCGGCACGCGGCGCGGAGGCATTCGATCCGGCTTCCTTCGTGCCCGACCGTTTCCGCGCCAAGACGCCCAAGCTCATGCTGCTGGCCGACCAGGTTCAGGTCGACTGCGGCCTGGGCGAGCGCGGCCGCCACGAGCTCTTCACGCTGGTCTCGCTCAACGCACGAGCCGCGGCGTGCGCCGGCGTGGTGGTGGAGCAGCTGGCGGTGGGGCGAGCCATCGGGCCGCGCGAGGCGGATGGGCTCGAACGGCTGGCGGAGGCGCTGGAGCGGGTGGTGGAACGGCTCGAGCAGGTCGGGGAGGACAGGGGTGGTCAGGTCCGGATGGAGCGGACCGCCGTCGCCGCGGTGCCTGCGCTGCCGTCGGAACCCCAGGCGGTTCGGCAGGAGCGGAGCGACATCCGCGAGATGATCGACGGTGTGGCCACGGACGCGGAGCGGGCCCTGCCGGCGGTGCAGGTCTTCGAGCGGGCGCGGCGGCTGCCGGACATCCTGACCCTGACGCTGCGCAACCTGAGGGACATGGCCGACCGGTGCGTGCTTCAGCCGGTCCAGCGACCCAATCCGGCCATGGTGAAGCATGCGTTCAAGTGCTCGGCCACCATCATGATCTGCGCGCTGTTCTGCATCGCGATCAACTGGACCATGGGCATCGGCTGCGTGGAGACGGTCATGCTGGTGGTGCAGGGAACCTTCGGCGGCACGCTGCTGATCGGCGGCCTCCGCATGGCGGGGGTGGTGCTGGGGTGGACGCTGGCGATCATGCTGGTCATCTTCGCGATCCCCACCGTGACCACGCTGCCGGGGTTCTGGCTGATCTTCGGCGGCACGCTCTTCGTGACCAGCTGGGGCGTGTGCGGCCCGCCGCGGCTGGGCGTGCCGTGCCTGCAGGCCATGATCGTGGTGGACTTCTCGCTGCTGCAGGTCACCCGCCCGGACATCAGCCTGCTGCCCTCCATGAACTTCTCGCTGGCGGTGGGCATGGGCGTGCTGGTGACCATCGCCGTGTACTGGCTGCTCTGGCCGGTGAAGGCTGGGAAGGTGGTGCGGCCCACGCTGGCCTTCATGCTGGAGCGGGTGGCTGCGGCTGCACATCGTGCGGCCATCGGAGCGCTCTCGGGGCAGGCGGTGAACGTGATGCAGTCCACGGTGGAGGAGGAGCTGGCCAAGTGCGTGGCGGCGCACACCCACACGCAGTTCGAGCGACATGAATCCACGCATCGACACGAGCTGGAGCTGCGGGCGATCATCACGGTGGAGCAGGCCTGCCATCGCGTGCTGGCGGCACTGGCTTCGTGCGCGGTGCAGGAACCGCCGTCCTCCGCCGTGGCCCGGGCGCTCGAAGCCGCCTCGGCCCGGTTCGGCCGTGCCTCGGCCGAAGTGGCCGGCACCCTGTGGGTGGGCGGCGACGGGGCGATGGACGCGGACGAGCCGCTGCCGGAGTGGCTGGGCGAGATCCGGCAGGCATGCGGGCTGCTCGATCGGCTGCCGGGGATCCTGCAGGAACTGGAAGCGCACCCGGAAGGGGAGGCGGTCCAATTCGGACTGGCGTAGCAGGGACGGGCCTCCATATTGGACTCAGATATGAGTCCAATATGAAGGCCCGTCCCTCTCACGGTCTGCCAGGCGATGGGGGCGTGGGCTCCGGCCGCGTGCCCAGCGTGTCGAGCCAGCGCTCCATGGCGTCGGGAAGCAGCGGCTTCAGGATGTCCGGCACCTTTCGGTTCAGGCGGGTCTGCACGATCGCCGTGGCCGTCTGACCCATGCGATAGGGCTTGCCGTCGGGATCGGGCGAGGGATCCATGACGATGCGCACCGGAAACCGCTGCGCCAGGCGCACCCAGTCGAGCGTGGGGGAGACGGTGGGGAGCACGCCGTTGCTGCCCTGGTTCTGGTCGTAGAGCGCCCAGCCCACGCCCTGCACCACGCCGCGGAAGCGGGTCAAGGGATAGGCCATCAGGTAGATCTCCACGGCCTGGCCGGGGCGGATGTCGCGCAGGTCGGTCTCCTGGTAGTTGGCCAGCAGATACCAGTTGCTGGTGTCCACCAGCGCGAACTGCTGCTGGCCCACCTGGGCGAACTGGCCGACGGAGATGTTGAAGTTGGTCACGTAGCCGTCGACCGGCGACCGCACCTCGCAGTAGCCCACGTTGAGCTGCGCCTCCACCACGGCCGCCTGGGCCTTCGCACGGCGCACGTTGATGTCGCCGAGCTGTCCGAGATTGGCCTTGGCCTGCGCCAACGCGGCCACGGCCTGGGAGACCATGGCTTCGCTCGCCTTCACGTTGCGCTTGGCGGCGTCGATCTGGTCCGGCGTGACGAACTGCCGTTTCAGCAGCGGCTCCACGCGAGCCAGGTACTGCACGTCGTACTTCGCCTTCGCCTCGGCGGCCACGATGTCCGCCTCGCGCTCGCGGATCACGTCCTCAAGCGCCTTGATCTCCAGATCCACGTAGCCCAGGTTGGCCACGGCCAGGTCCAGCGCGGCCTGGTAGGGGCGCACGTCCACCTTGAACAGCAGATCGCCCACCTTCACCCGCTGGTTGTCCACCACGGCCAGCTCCGTCACGTAGCCGGACACGTTGGCAGCGATGCCCACGATGTTGGCCCGCATGTAGGCGTCGTCGGTGCGGGGCCGGATGTCCAGCTCCCACCACGTGACGAAGCTCAGCACGACCGCCGAGACCACCATGGAGACGCCGAACACTCGGCCGATCACGCGTCGCGTTCGGTCCACGGCGGTCCTCGGGGCTGGCGGGACGAGCTGGCTCATTTCCGGAAGATCAGCAGCCACAGGCCCAGGGTGCAGGTCAGGTAGGTGCAGACGTACACCAGAGTGCGCGGCCCCACATGCGGTTCGATCTTCCAGCGGTGCAGGGCCCAGCGGATGATCCCCAGCAGGAACGCCGCTCCGATCATGCAGAGCAGCCAGGCGGGGAAGAACGCGCCGTCTATCGAGAGGATGGGATCGCAACCGGTCAGCAGGCCCAGGGGGGCCAGAAGCGCGATCCGTGCGCCGGCGCAGAGATTCGAGCGGCGTCCGTTGCCGACCATGGTCCGGAAGTCTACTGGGGCGAGAGGCCGAACCCGCCCCAGGTGCGGCCGCGGCCTCAGCTTTCCTTCAGACGATCGCTCAGCCGTCGGACAAGGTCGAACGCCTGCATGGGGGTCATGGCGTTCAGGTTGGCCCTGCGCAGCTCGTCGATCACCGGATGGGGCAGGTATTCGGTGAACAGGTCCAGCTGCCCCGCGGGGGCGGTGGCCTTGGTGGGCGTCGCAGGCGAGGCCGGCGCGTGCACCGCCAGCGATTCCAGGAGGGCGTTGGCCCGCTCCACGGTGACCTTGGGAATGCCCGCCAGCTTGGCCACATGAATGCCGTAGCTGCGGTCGGCCCGGCCCGCCTCGATGCGGTGCAGGAACACGATGCCGTCCTCCCACTCGCGCACCGTGACCTGCAGGTTGCGGATGCGCGGCAGTGTCTCGGCCAGCGAGGTGATCTCGTGGTAGTGGGTGGCGAAGAGGGTGCGGCAGCCGCGCGCGGCGAGCTGCTCCGCGATGCTCCAGGCGAGGCTGAGGCCGTCGAGCGTGCTGGTGCCGCGACCGATCTCGTCCATCACCACCAGGCTGCGCTCGGTGGCCTGATGCAGGATGCGCGCGGTCTCGAGCATCTCGACCATGAAGGTGCTCTGGCCCAGATGCAGCTCGTCACCTGAGCCCACGCGGGTGAACACGCGGTCGACCAGGCCCACGGTGGCGCTGTCGGCCGGCACGAACGCGCCCGCATGTGCCAGCACCACGATGAGCGCGTTCTGCCGGATGTAGGTGCTCTTGCCGGCCATGTTGGGGCCGGTGATCAACGCGAGCGTGGCGGCGTCGGCGGGGCCGAGGTCGCAGTCGTTGGCCACGAAGCGGCGGCCGAGCGTGCGCTCGAGCACGGGGTGGCGGCCGCCGGTCACGCGCAGCACCGGCTGCTCGGTCATGGTGGGCCGCACATGGCCGAGCGCACGGGCCGTGGCGGCGAATGCGGCCAAGGTGTCGAGCGCGGCGACTGTGTCGGCGAGAGTCTGCAGGTGGGGCAGGGCGGCCGCGGCGCGTGCGCACAGATCGGCGAACAGGCGCTGCTCGCGATCGACGGCACGGCGTTCGGCGCCCAGCACCTTCACCTCGAACTCGCGCAGCTCAGGCGTGACGCAGCGCTCGGCGTTCTTCACGGTCTGGCGACGCGCGAAGTCCGGCGGAATGCGCTCGGCGTGGGTGTTGGTGACTTCGATGTAGTAGCCGAACACGCGGTTGTAGCCGACCTTCAGGCTGGGAATGCCAGTGCGTTCGATGAGGCCTTGCTGATACTTCGCCAGCCAGCTGTCGGCGTCGCGCTGCAGCAGCCGCGCCTCGTCCAGTTCGGCGTCGAAGCCGTCGCGGAAGAGACCGCCCTCGCGCATGTGGGAAGGTGGTTCGTCCACGCAGGCGTCGGCGATCAGGCGTGCGAGGCCACCAAGTTCCACGCACGCTTCGCGAAGATGCGTGCGATCGGCGTC
>CAIOTP010000176.1 GCA_903861235.1 uncultured bacterium
GCATGAAGGTCGCCCAACCTTTCCAGCGTATCCGGATGATCTGCCCATGCGGCAGGCCCCGAGCCCTCATACAGCGGAAAAGATGCCACACCTCCGCACGCCGGGTGAGGGCACCCGGGAATCAGCGTTGAGCCAAGAAAGATTCAGTTCCGGGATCTCAGGGTCCCGAATCCATGGTGGGCCGCTGGCGTGTCAGCGACGGCGTGAAATGCACTGGAAATTGACGGTTTGAAAATCACTGGGCATGCCCCCAACAAAAACGCCGCCGGGAACAAGTCCCGACGGCGTCCATCCAATCCGATACGGCTCGCTCAGGGTTCCGCGATCTGCTCCCGCGTCCGGTAGCTCCGCCCCTCGATCACGATCGTGCTCACATGATGCACCAGCCGGTCCAGCAACGCCGCCGTCAGCGCCGCATCGTTGTTGAAGATCTCCGGCCAGTGCTTGTACGCACGGTTCGTCGTCAGGATCGTCGAAGCCTTCTCGTAACGCGCCGCCAACACCTGGAACATCAGGTCCGCCCCCGTCTTGTCGATCGGCAGATATCCCACCTCGTCCAGGATCAGCACCCCGACCTCCGCATACTTCCGCAGCTGCTTCTTGAGCCGCTGCTGCGTTTGCGCTGCCACAAGGTCGTTGATCATCGTCACGGCCGGCACGAACAGCACGTCGTGCCCCGCCTCACAGGCCGCCTGCCCCAGCGCCACCGCCCGATGCGTCTTCCCCAGCCCCACCGGGCCCACGAAGACCACGTTGCTGTGGCTCTCCAGGAACTCCAGCCGGAAGAGC
Source organism: uncultured bacterium (assembly GCA_903861235.1). Taxonomy (GTDB): domain Bacteria; phylum Planctomycetota; class Phycisphaerae; order Phycisphaerales; family SM1A02; genus SYAC01. The sequence goes on from CAIOTP010000176.1 coordinate 790, forward strand.
TGCTTGATCTCCATCTGGTTGATCTTCCTGGGCCACGTCCACTGGTACTGCTCCAATGTCTTGCGATACGGAAAACGCGCCAACCGAAGCCGTCGCTCCAGGGCACGCTGGCGTCGTTCCAACACCTCGCCCTCGACCAGCCGGTCGAGGTAGTCGCCATGCGACCAGCTCTCACGCGACGCCGCCTCGGCCACGGCACGGTGTTCGCGCTGGATGTACTCCAGCTTCAGGTAGTCGAGGTGGTCGCTCAGATGGGAGGTTTTCATCGGTCGTAAAGGCTGAGGTCCGGCGCTGCGATCTCCAGATCCAGCAGGTCGCTGGCCCGGGTCAGGTGAAGGGCGGCCGGCTCCAGGCGGGGTCGCTGCCGCTGCGTGACAAGGATGGCGACGTAGTCCGCTCCAAAGGACTGGAGGGCGAGCAGGTCCTCCAACAGTCGACTGATGAGATCTTCGCCGTGGAGTTCGGCCAGCGCGACGATGCGACGCACCTGCATCGGTGCATCCGGTCGGCGTTGCTGAAGCCCCTGCCAATAGGCCGAGGCCGCCGGTCCGAGGCGCAGGAAGCGGATGAGCAGTTCCTGCTGATGGGCCCGCAGACGCTGGAGCATCAGCGGCTCCATGTGCCCCGGCAGCTCGAAGTCCCGACGGCGTTCATAACACCGACGGTGTTCGGCCACGAGCCGGTCGCCTTCCAGGACCAACAGCCGGTCGGTGAAGGCCTTGAGGTGGAGCGGTTGGCGGGCGTGCTGCGCCGGCACGGAATACGTGTTGGAGTCGAAACGGATCCGGCAGGTGCGGTCGGCGCGCAGCGTGTGGAGGCTGGCCAGATCGAGGGGGTTCGTGTTGAGCGGCCTGAGCGTCTCCTCGGCGAAGAGTTCGTCTGGGCTCCTGCCGGTGTCGCCGTGGATGCGGGTGTTGGCGATCTGCCCCATCCAGAGACGAACCTCGGCGTTGATGGCGTCGAGGGAGCCGAGGGGAC
>CAIOTP010000177.1 GCA_903861235.1 uncultured bacterium
GATCGGCGCCTCGGAAGTAGCGGTCCACGCGGATCCAGAACATCTCACGGCCCCGCTTCACCTGGTCCTTGCCCACGATGGGGATGTTGTTCTCCGCCTGGCACGCGGTGACGCACGCCTGGCAGCCGGTGCAGGTGGTCAGGTCCACGCTCATCGCCCAGCGGAACTGGGCGCCGTCCAGGTTGCCTTCCTGCCACAGGCTCAGTCGGTGCGGCACGTGCGCCGCATGAGCCGCGAAATCCGGGTGGTGCCGGTAGTTCTCGAGCGAACTCTCGCGGACCAGCGAAGGCAGACGGTCCTGCACGCCGCTGTGCGGCACGCTGGGGATCAGGGCCGAGTCGATGCTGCCATGGTCCTGCGTGTGAGCGAACTCGTAGACCGCGCCGGTGGCCTGCACGCTGGCCCCCCGCACCAGGCCCATGGCGGCGGTGGTGCGCATGGGGTACGCGTTGAAGCCGGCGTCCTTCGCGATGCTGCCCGCCGCCTCGCCGCGACCGCCACCCAACGCGATCGCCGCCGTGTCGTCCGCCATGCCGGGGACCGGGAAGATGGCCGCCTCCATGGCACGGGCGCCTGCGGAGACCTTCACCACGCTGCCCTGCTTCACGCCCAGGCGGCTCGCGGTGGCGGGCGAGACCAGCAGAGCGTTGTCCCACGTGATCTTGGTGACCGGATCAGGCAGCTCCTGCATCCATCCGTTGTTCGCGAAGCGGCCGTCGAGCAGGCGGCTGTCGGGAATGAAGCAGAGCTCCAGGCCCGCATCGCGTGTGGCCGGCTGAGCGTCGGCCAGCGCGGCCACGGCCTTCGCCACGTCACCCGCGCGGACGGAGCCGGGCGCGGCGGACGGAGATCCGGCAGCCGCGACACCCTGGTCGAGGCAGCCACGCCACATGGTCTCGAAGGCGGAGCCGGACAGGCCGCTCGAAGCCATGGCGGTCCGACGCACGATGGCGTAGCCGTCCTTGGGCTCGCTGCCGCCAAGCAGCATGGCGAGCATCTCGATGCCGCTCACGCCGCCCTGCGCCGGGTCGATCAAGGGCTGGATCAGCGGCTGCTGGATCGACTTGGTGCCGTCCGGCGCCGTGACGTCGCCCCAGCACTCCAGGAAGTGCGCCTGCGGCACATGGAAGGTGCAGGCGGAATCCACGCTGGTCTCGTCGCGGTGGTACGCCAGACGCGCCACGTTGGGCACCTTGGCCATGGCCTTCGCGAATTCCAGGTCGGCCGGTGCGTCGTAGCAAGGGTTGCTGCCGAGAATGAGGAGCGTGTCCACCTGTCCAGCGGCCATGCCCTTGACCAGGCCGGCGAGCGTCTCGCCCGACGAGGGCGCCGACTGCATCTGCAGCGAGGCACCGTTCGCGCCGATCGCCTGGTTGATGGCCGCCACCAGCGCATGGGCCTCGGCAGGCTGGCCCGTGCCGCAACGGACGAACGCGCGACCCTTCGCGGTCTGCAGATCCTTCACCAGCTGATCGAAGATCTCCTTCGAGTGCTCGTCGAGCAGACCCTTCGCCGCGGGCGCCGCCGCCAGGCGGTCGATCGCACCACCCAGCTCGCCACCCACACCCAGCGCCTTGGCCAGCATGGCCAGCAGCACGGGGATGTCGCCGCGGCGCACCGCCACGCGGCTGTCAGCCGACATGCCGGTGACCGTCACATGCGGCTCGAACGCGTAGAGCCGGTTCTGCTCCTGCTTGGAGGCATCCGATGCCGCCAGTCGACGCCCCGCCGCCCAGTCGCGGGTGTGACGGAGCGCCATGGGCTCGGTGCCCAGCATGTCCCAGTCGAAGGCCGCGATCACCGAGGCCTTGTCCACCTGCGGCAGCACCTGCATCGGAGTGCCGAAGGCGATGCGCGTGCCCTCGAGCGAGGCCGTGGCGGCGAGTGCCTCCCACGTCGCCACGGTCGCCTGAGGGAACGCCGCCTTCACGCGGCGGACCATGTCCTGCATCGAGGGGCTGGACGAGGCGGGCATCAGGATCGCGAGGCCCTGCCCCTGCTTCGCCGCCATCGCCTTGGATCGTTCGCCCAGCCACGCCGCGAACTCCGTCATGCTCGAGGCCTTGCCGGCCCTGAACACCTGGCGGCTGCGCTCGGGGTCGTAGAGCTCGAGCACCTTGGCCTGCATCCACGGCAGGCTCGCGCCGCCCCAGAACGGGTGATCCGGGTTGCCGTCCAGCTTGATCGGCCGGCCGTCGTAGCTGGTGGCGATCAGGCCGTAGCCCACGCCACGGAGCTCGCACGCGGTGGCGTAGGTCACCGGCACGCCGGGCGTGCGGTTGGCCGGCTGACTGGCGTTGGGCACGATGTGGCTCTCGGGCCACCGGCGGCATCCCGCCAGGCCCAGCCCCGCCAGCGCAAAGCCGGCGCCCATGATCTTCATGAACGTCCGGCGATCCTCGCCGGACAGCTCGTCCGCGGCCACCGGGAACTCGCGATGCGCAAAAGCCAGGGCTTCCGCGTCCTGCTCGCGCTCGCCGAGCGAGCGCCACCAGGCCGCCGCCTTGCGGGCGTCGGGCGCAGGCTTGGCGGAAGCCGAGCCGCTGCAGCCACAGCCGCCCTCGGCGGGCTGGGCGACGGGAAGCGACAGGTCCTTGTCGAGGCCGTTCAGCGGTGACATGTGGAGCAGTTCTCGCTGGGATGGATGTTGAAGTTCTTCAGGAGCTGCTCGCGCTGTTCACGCGTCATCTCCTTGCGCTGGTCCCACCCGAGGTTGGTGATCTCGCTCACGGGACGCACGCGGTCGACGGGCTCGCGGTGGCACTCCAGGCACCAGCCCATGCTGAGCGGCGCCACGCGATACACCTCCTCCATCTGATCCACTCGGCCGTGGCACTCCACGCAGCCCACGCCGCGGTTCACGTGCGCGGCGTGGTTGAAGTAGGCGTAGTCGCCGAGCTTGTGGACCTTCACCCACTCGATGGGCATGCCGGTCTCGTAGCTCTTCCGCACCTTCTCCAGCCGCGGGCTGTCGCGATGGATCTGCGTGTGGCAGTTCATGCAGGTCTGCGTGGCAGGCACGGCGGCGAAGCCTGCGTGCTCCACCGTGTTGTGGCAGTAGCGGCAGTCCATGCCAAGCTTGCCCGCATGCGTGGCGTGGCTGTAGGGCACGGGCTGGTGCGGCATGTAGCCGGCTTCGAGCGTCTTGGGGCTGAAGCCATAGGCCACGAACATGACGGCATAGAGAGGCGCGATCGCCCCCACCACCAGCACGAAGGGCAGCAGGGCGTTCGACCATCGGGGGAAGAGGAATCGGCTCACGGCCTCAGGGGTCCTCGTGGAGGGGCGGATCCAGCTGACTTCGTGCCATTTTTCACGAAGTCGATCCCTGAATGGTATGGAAATCCGGAGAGGGGCGTCAATGGAACGCCAGGTCGGAGGCGGGAGGCCCTTCGGCACGGGTGTCACCGGATGGTCCCAGGGCGGCTACCTTCCTGACATGCTTGGAGAGATGCTGCTGCCGGACCTGGTGCAACGGCTTGACCGAATTCCGGATGCCACGCTCTTGATCCGAACAATATCCGAACAGATGGCTCCCGCGACCGGCCTTGCCGCGGCCACGCTGGAGCAGGCGTTCACGGAAAGGCTTCGGAGAGGAGGAGTTGCGACTCCAGAAGGGGTGGCCTTCCCCCATGCCGTCATTGCCGGAGTGCGAAAGACCGTGCTGGGATGCCTTCTGATCCCGGGAGGCATCGAACTGGACGCCAAGCAGCCGCCAAGCGACCTGGTGTTCGCCATGGCGGGCGAATCGACCCGGCCTTGGGAACACGTCAGGCTGCTGGCCCGCCTGAGCCGCATCGCAGGCGACGAGGAAGCCCGTCGCCGGCTCCGCGCCTGTTCGGACGGCGGTGCCCTGCTCGCGGCGCTGCGCGAGGAGGACGCACGTCATGCCTGACGCCGCCCCCGCCAAGTTGCTGGTGCTGATCGCCCGCTCCGAGGAGAGCTTCGATCCGGTCATCACGGCGCTGCTCGATGCCGGCATCACGGGCGCGACCGTGCTCGAGAGCCGGGGCATCGGCGCGATCATCCGTTCGGAGATGCCGATCTTCGCGGGCCTCGCGGCGCTGCTGCCGCAGGCCACAGGCAGCCGTGTGATCCTCTCCGTGGCTCCGCAGGCACGCATCGAGGCGCTGATGCGGTACCTGGACCAGCTGCCGCGGGAGCGGCGACCGATCGGCGTGACCATGCCGGTGGAGAGCGTGCTGGGGCTGGAACTCTGAAGATGCCGGCCGAGGCGGCTGCAGGCTCCGACGGACTGGCCCAGGCCTTCGCCACGCTGGCGGCGGGCGGCACCGCGCTGCTGCTGGCCTTTCTCTCGCTCACCCGTCCGGCGGCGCGGCTCGCGCGCTGGCCGCTGGCCAGCGCACTGGTCGGAGGCGGCTGGTTGGCTCTGGCCGCGGGCCTGGTGCTGGGGCCGGGAGGCACGGGACTTCTTCGCAACCAGGCCCTGGTCGAGCTTCGGCCGCTCACGCAGCTGGGACTGGCGTGGGTCGGACTCCTGGTGGGACTGCAGATGCGAAGGGACCTGGTGGCGGCCGTGCCGAACACGCTCTGGCGTTGGGTCATCACGGACGCAGCCGTGGCCTTTCTGGCCGGCGCGGCCGTGACCGTGGCGTGCCTTCGCTCCCTCACACCGGACATGGAGCTGTCGCGCCTCTGGCCTGTCGCCAGCCTCGCCGGCGCCGCCTGCATCGGATGGTCCGGCGAGTTGCGATCGCTGCGCGGACTCGACGTGCGTGCGCCTCAGGTGGCGGCCTGGATGCAGGCTGGCGCCGGTCTCGGTTCCGCCCTGGCGATCATCGCGAGCGATCTGGTCACCATGTCCCCGCGTGGCTCTCAGGGCCTGTTCGCGGTGCTCGCCATCGCGGGCGCCGCGGCCCTCAGCCTGCGAACCGTGCTGGGTCCGCAATCGGGCCAGGACGGACGCCTGATCCTGGCGCTGGTGGCCACGCTTGCCACGGTCGCCGGCGCGGGAGCGGCCATGGACGCCAGTCCCATGACGGGCGCCTTCCTGCTGGGGCTGGTGGTGGCCAACCTGCGCGGCGGCCCCATGCGACGGATGGAGCGGCTGGTCTCCGAGAGCGAACCCGCGGTCGCGGCCATCTTCTTCATGCTGGCGGGCGTCATGCTGGGTGGTGTCGGAGGTCGTTGGCCCTGGGTCCTCGCCGGGGCCCTGCTGGCGGCACGGATCCTGCTCAAGCCGCTCGTGGCATGGTGGGCGTTGGGCACACGATGGCGCGAGCCCGGCGCCGGCAAGCTCCGTGCCGGCACGCTCCGCCAGGCGCCCATCGCGGTCGCGCTCGCGGTGGCGGCGGTGCAGGTGCATGACACCACCACGGAGCGAGGCCTTCTGCTGACCGTGGTTCTGGTGGGGGTCTCCAGCGGCTTGCTGCCGCTGCTTCGGGGGCGATCGGCATGAATCGGGCCCTGACGCTCGTGGGCAGCCTGGTGGCTCTGGTGATCGCGGTCGGTGTCCTGCGACACTGGACCGCGGGCACCGAAGCCCTCTCCGCGGCGCCGGGCGTGCTCGGCGACGTCCCGGCGTCCATGCCGGCGGGCGTTTCCACCGCGGCGCTCTCCCTGGGCCTGCTTCTGCTGGGTTCGTTCCTGCTCGGCGAACTGGCCGCCCTGGCCGGACTTCCCCGCGTGAGCGGTGCGCTGGTGTTCGGCATCCTCGCCGGTCCCGAACTGCACGCCGTGCTCGCACCGCCCGTGCCCCCGCTGGTGCCGCGCGACGAGCTCCAGTACCTGCAGATGGTGGACGCGCTCGCCGTCAGCCTGATCGGGCTGGTGGCGGGGGGGAGAGATCCGGCTCGAGTTCCTGCGCCGAGCGGCGGGACAGGTGACTCGCCTGGCGATCTCCGACATGCTGGGAGTCCTGCTGTGGGTCGGCACCGGGCTCGCCGCGGTGGGTGGCTTCGTGCCGCTGCTCTCCGAGCGATCGCCCGCGCACCGGGTCTATCTCACCCTGCTGCTGGCCGCCATGGCGGTGGCGAACAGCCCGGCGGTGGTCACCGCCATGCTGCGCGAGACCGGCGCTCGAGGCCCCTTCTCCCGGACCGCGCTCGCGGTCACGGTGGTGAAGGATCTCTCGCTGGTGGTGCTGGTCAGTGGCCTGCTGGCCGCGTGGGGCGGCAGTCGCGCGGGTGGCTCGGCGGCGTGGAACGTGGCCTGGCACCTGAGCGGCTCGCTGCTGGTGGGCGCCGGCTTCGCCGTGGTGCTGGGACTGGCCACGCTCAAGACCCGCATCCGACTGGACCTGGTGGTGCTCGTCAGCGGCTTCGCGATCGCGCTGGCGGGCCGCCTGCTCTCGATCGCGCCCCTGCTCGCCGGCATCACCGCGGGTTTCGCGCTGGCCAACCTGGCGCCACGGCGCACCGAGCGACTGTTCCGCTCGATCGACAACCTGCTGCCCGCCACGTACGCGCTCTTCTTCGCCGTGGCCGGAGCCCGCATCGGGCTCTCGGGCCTGAGTCAGGTGCTCCCGGTGGCCGCGGGCATCGCGGCGCTTCGGCTGGCCGGCATCTGGACGGGGCTCCGCGCCGGCTGCGCCTGGGCGGGCGTGCACGGCCACACCCGGACCTGGCTCTGGACAAGCATGGTGCCGCAGGCCGGCGTGAGCATCGCTCTGGCCTCCGAGGCTCGCGCCGTGCTCGGTGGCGAGCCCTGGGCCGACGCGCTGCTGGCCGTGCTGCTCACGGTGGTGGCGCTCCACGAGCTGGTCGGACCTCCCCTGCTGCGGCTGGGCCTGCTACGGTCCGGCGAGGTCCGGCGATGATCGACACCCACTGCCATCTCACCTACACCCAGTACGCGGGCCAGGTGCCGCAGGAACTGGAGCGCATGCGCGAAGCCGGCGTGCGAGGCTGCATCACCGTGGGCACCACCAGTGCCGACAGCGTGAGCGGCTGCGACCTGGCCGAAGCGCACGAAGGCGTGTGGTGCAGCGCCGGCGTGCATCCCCTGCACAGCGACGAGCCTGTGGACTGGGGTGCGCTTCACGCGTGCGGCCGGCGCCCGAAGTGCGTGGCCTGGGGCGAACTCGGCCTGGACCGTCACTACCCGCAGCCGGCGTGGGCCCACCAGGTCTCCGCGCTGGAAGGCCAGCTCGACCGCATCGCCCGATGGGGTGCCGAGGGTCTGACCAAGCCGGTGATCATCCATTGCCGAGACGCGTTCGACGCGCTGCTGCCTCGGCTGGCGGAGAGCGGACTGCCGGCGGACCGCTTCGTCTTCCACTGCTTCAGCGGCTCCGTGGACGAGGCTCGCCGGGTGCTGGATTTCGGCGCCTGGATCAGCTTCACGGGCATCGTCACCTACCGCAACGCACCCGAGGTGCAGCAGGCGGCCCGCCTGGTGCCGGACGACCGCATCATGGCGGAGACCGACGCACCGTTCCTGTCGCCGGAACCCATGCGATCGGCCAAGCCCAACCGTCCCGCCCATGTGATGCTGGTGGTCCGTCACCTGGCCATGCTTCGCGGCATGGAGGAGGCGGCGTGCGCGAGGCTGCTGGACTCCAACGCATGTCGCTTCTTCGGCCTGCCACCCATGGCCTGACCCGGGCCCGGGATAGCATTCCGGAATGGAGCGGCCTCCCGCGGATCCCTCCGGCCACGCCGTGATGACGCTCGGCGATCACCTCGACGAACTCCGTCGCCGCGTGATCCTGGCGCTGGTGGTGCCCGTGCCCATCGCCATCGCCGCCTTCGCGTGGGCCGCCCCCATTCGCGACCTTCTCTGCGAGCCGGCCATGCGTGCCCTTCGGGCGCACGACCTGCCCGCCCAACTGCAGGTGCTCAACCCGGTGGAGACGCTGGGCTCCGAACTGAAGCTTTCGCTCGTGGCCGCGCTCGTCCTGGCGGCACCCTGGATCGCGCTGCAGGTCTGGAAGTTCGTGGAGCCGGGCCTCTACGCCCACGAGCGCCGCTTCGTGCGACTGCTCGTGCCCATGTCGGCCGCGCTGACGCTCACGGGTCTGGCCCTGCTCTACTTCGTGCTGCTGCCGCTCATGCTGGAGGTGCTCGTGAGCATGGGTGGCGAACCGCCTCAGCTGCTCACTTCGGGCACCAGCGGCACCGCAGCCAGCTCGCCCGTGGTGCCCACCCTGGCGGACCCCCCCGCCCAGCCGATGCCCGGGCAGATCTGGCTCACGCCTGACCACCGACTCGCGGTGGCGGTGCCCATGGATGCGGGCCATGTCGAGGTCCGCACGGTGGCGCTGGCTCACGGGTCACGGCTCATGCAGCAGTTCCGGCTCAGCGAGTATCTGGACTTCACGCTGGATTTCGCCCTGGGCATCACGGTGGCTTTCCAGACGCCGCTGGTGGTGCTGCTGCTGGGATGGCTCGGCCTGCTCACGCCCTCCTCACTGGCCCGACAGCGGCGCTACGCCATCTTCGCCGCCGCGGTCATCGGCGCCGTGGTCACGCCCAGTGGCGATCCGTTCTCCATGGCGCTGCTCGCGGTGCCCATCTACCTGCTCTACGAACTGGGCATCCTCATGCTCCGCGTGGCTCCACCATCCGCCGTGGCCCGCGGCGAAGTGCTTGGTCGGCTCCTGCGTGTGGTCCGCGGCGGCGAGGCGTGAGCGGCATGTGTCTGCGGAACGAACTGCGGCGCTCCCGTCGGTGGCTTGGGCACCTTCGCCTCTCGCATCCGTGGCTGGAGGCCGTGGATCTGAGCATGATGCGACGGGCGATCGGGTTGGCTCGGCTGGCCGCGGCCGCCGGCGAAGTCCCCGTGGGGGCCGTCATCTACCGCGGCCGGGAAGTCGTGGCGGAGGCGGCGAACGACCGCGAGGCTTCCTCCGATCCCGCCGGGCACGCGGAGATGGTCGCTCTCCGGCGGGCTGGAGCGGCTCTGGGCCGATGGCGGCTCCACGACTGCCGCATGGCGGTCACCCTGGAGCCCTGCCCCATGTGCGCGGGGGCCTTGGTGAACGCTCGACTGGCGGGACTGGTCTTCGGGGCCTTCGACGCGAAGGCCGGCGCGGTCGGAACCCTCTACGACATTCCCAGGGACCCGCGACTGAACCACCGGCTTCCCTGCGCCGGGGGAGTTCTGGGTCCCGAGGCGGCAGGCCTGCTCCGGCAGTTCTTCGCTCAGAGGCGAAAATCGGCCTCGAAGAGTCCGAGAACCTGAATTCGGAGCCCATTTCGGTCTCTTGTCTTCGGAACCACTTTCCCTTGGCCAACGGAATTGGATGGTGAGGCGTCCGCTCCGTGGGAGCGGCGCGTGCTTGCACGTGTGGACCGGACAGTGCGATGGCTCGAGGAGGAGAGGGATTCGCGATGCACAAGTCGAGGGAAGGAAATGCCGCTGGACGGTGGCTGGACGCGCGCCTGCTGGGTGCGGGCATGTCCTGCCTGATGACGGCGCTCGCCCTGGGCGAGGTGACCTACCTGGATGCAGGCAAGAGCGAGGTCTTCGAGGACGGCAACAATGTGGCCTCCTCCGGCGGCAAGTTTTCCAAGAACGCCGAGGTCCGAGTGCTCCAGGTGGGCGAGAAGCGGCTCGCCGTGGACGAGGACGCCTTCCATGAGCCCGTGGCCGTGAGCGTGTTCACCAGCAAGGACGGCGCCGGCAAGTTCGTCCTGCTGCCCGATGCGGAACTCAACAGCGCGGGCTCGCAGGTGCAGTTCGCGCTCTCCGACGACATCGGCGTGTCGGAGAACATGTCCGCATTGGACGCCGTGGCGACGCCCGACTTTGGACGCATGCTGCGGCCGGAAGGCGGCAAGGCGACCCGGATGCGCGTGTTCGCGCCCCTGCCCGAGATCGACGACAACCCGCTGATCGACGACAAGACCCCCGAGGTGCTGGTCATGTCGGCGGTGCCCGGTGTCACCATCACGCTCACCCCGATCCTCGGCGGCACGCCGGATCCTGAGCAGGAGGAGTCGCTGATCCTGGGTCTGCCCAAGGAACTTGCGCCATCTCTGTTCGAACGCGGCAAGACCAGCATCGAGATGATGCTCGGAGGCAACCCCGCGCCGCAGCAGATCTGCGTCTTCGGCCTGGACATGTCGGGCGACCTGGGCATCAAGGAAGGCCAGAATGTGGTGGGCTACCAGCTCGACATCCCCGCGGGGTCGAGTTTCCCGGTGAAGATCGTCATGGTCGGCGTGCAGGCCCCCAGCCCGCTCATGAATGCGGAGGACGGCTCGGTCGTTCGGCTGGGTGATGACCTGGGCGGCATCACCTTCTCCGCGCAGAACTCACAACTGGACACTCCGCCTCTCCAGCCCGGAACGGATTACGCGGCCAACCTGATCCCCTTCCAGGAGTCCGATCAGAGCCTGACCAATCCGCCCGTGCCTCCGCCCCCGCCGCCCGTGCCGGCACCGGGTGTCGCGGCGATCGTCGTCGGCGCCGCCGCCCTGCTGCGACGCCGCCGGGTGGCCTGAGTCACGTCTCCTCCACCGCCTGAGGGAAGCTGCCGAGGACCTCGGCCAGCACCGTGGTGGCATAGCCGCCCCGAGGCAGATCGAACGCCACACGGATGAAGCCTCCATGCTCGTCCACCCCGGACTCCACGTGGGGATCACCCACCCGCATGCGAAGACTCCTTCGCTCCCCGCTGGCGGCGAAGGGTGACTGCTCGAGCACCAGGGGCTGGATCCCCATGGCCGACATGGCGGCGTGCTCGAGATCTGCACACGCATCCTCCGACGCCATGCAGTCCGGACCAGGCATGGGACCCGTGGGCGAGCAGTCGAAGCTTCCGATGCGATCCTGAAGCTTTCGGGACTCCTCGGGATCCGCCAGCATGCCTGGGCTCACACGGAACAGCGACCTTCCGGGATGGAGATTGGCCAGGTCCCCGGCCAGGAAACGGTCGAACGTGCCCGTCTCCAGACGCCGCGAAAGCACGGCGTTGAACGCGGCGCTCTGTGCGGCGTTGATCCAGAAGCGGCGGGTGGATTCGCGAATGGACATGACCGCTCGGCGGGGCGCCCGACCCTGCGCGAGAGACCGCAAGGCCGTTCGCTCGGCATGGTCACCTCGGTCCCACACACGCAAGCTGCCTTCGTGGTCGCCCGCGTCGAAAAGCTCCCGGGCCTCGCGCTGTCGTTCGGGAAACGGCGATCCCCGGGAACCCAGGAGTTCCTGCAGCAGACCCTCCCAGTCCTCCACCGCCAGCGACAATCCGAGCCGATGACCGTTGCCGCGGTGTCCGAATCGCTGCGGTCCGAAGCCGTTGGGCGCGCCGCGGGCCGCAAGGGAGCGCAGGGCCTGGCTCACGCGCGGTGCGGCGAGCGGATCGGTTCGCCGGATGCGGATGGAGAAGCGGTTGCCCGCCAGCTGCCCTGGCCGCAGCTTGGCGTGGTGACGGTGGGCCCAGAGCATCTGCACCTGAGGGTGCTGCAGCACCGGCGGATCGGGCAGTCCCGGCAGGTGCACGGACACAGTCTGCCGGGTGATCGCGACACGGTCCTTCATGCCCGCGTGTCCGATGGCGACCACCGGCACGCCGCAGTGACGGGCGAGAAGGTCCACCAGGTCGTCGTGCGTCATGCCGGACTTCTGGATGCCGATGTGAAGGTGCTCGCCGGTGCCGCTGGGCTCGATGAGCGGAATCTCGTCCACGAGGAAGTCCTCGGGACGCTCCTTGATCACCCCGGGGACCGGGGGCGTTCCCAGAAGCCGAGTCTGGGGAACGGGTGCGCCGGCCATGGTCATGCCAGGATCCCCTGCGCCCGGAGCACGGCACGGATCTGGGGCACCGTCTGGATGCGCGGGTCCACGCGATGCGCCTGCCAACCCGCGTGGGCGGCGGCCTGGACGTTCTCCTCGAGATCGTCGAAGTAGACGATGTCGGCTCCCGACCGGCCGATCCGACGCTCGAAGGCCTGAAAGATGCGGGGATCCGGCTTCACGAGCCCAAGTTCATGGGAGGCGTGGCGGTGGTCCAGGCCGCCGAAGAACGCCATGCGATGGAGCTGGACCCAGTGCGAGGCGTTGGTGTTGGAGAGACACGCCGTGGCGGCTCCTCGGGCCCTGAGTCCCTGAAGCAGGTCCGAAACTCCCTCGTATTCGCCCAGGATCCACGCGTCATGCACCCGGCCCACTTCGTCGACATCCAGCGAGCCGCCCAGACATCGGCTCACGCCTCGAAGGAAGTCCGCGTGGTCCAGCTCGCCCCGCTGGTGGGCGTCGGTGAGTTCGCGCATGCGACCGGGATCGACCGGCACGGGCTCGGCTCGCGGCGTCACGCCCGCCACCCTGCATCCATGGGCCATGTCGCCGCAGATCCGCACCAGGACCCCGCCCAGGTCGAACGCGACCAGCGGGACCGCGGCTCCGACCGCGTTCACGCGTCGTCGTCCTCGTCGTCGGGCTCGTGCTCGGGACCGATGTCGGGGACCCCGCCGGCACCCGAGGCGGCGTCCGCCACGGCCTGCTCCAGCACCTCCTCGGAGACCAGGATCGGCACGCGACGCGCCACCCCCAGGGCGATGGCGTCGGAGGGGCGGGAATCCACCCGAATCTCGCGACCCGCCTGGTCGACGACCAGCGCCGCATAGAACGTGCCCTCGCGCATGTCGTGGATCTCGATCCGCTGCAGCACGCCGCCGAGCGCCTCGATGACGGCGGCCAGCAGGTCGTGGGTCTGCGGCCGCGGAATCTCGACCCCCTTGAGCCGCCGCTCGATGGCGAAGGCCTCGGGCAGCCCGATGACGATGGGGAAGGATCGCTCGCCGCCGACCTCGGTCAGCTCGATGATCTGCATGTCCGCCATCTCGCGGATCAGGATGCGGGAGAGTTGCATGGGCACCATCATGGGGAAGGCCTTGAACGGCGATCCTAGGAGGGCCGAGCCCGCTCCGCCCCTGCCCCGGCCCCGCTACCATTTGCCGCTCGCGAATTCTCGCATCCACCGGAGACCCCGAACCATGCCTTCCAAGCACCTCTTCACCAGCGAATCCGTCTCGATGGGCCACCCCGACAAGCTGGCCGACCAGATCAGCGACGCGGTCCTCGACGCCATGCTCGCCCAGGATCCCCGCAGCCGCGTGGCCTGCGAGACGCTCGTGACCACCGGCACCGCCGTGGTGGCGGGCGAGGTGACCACGAAGGCGCAGATCAACGTGGCCGACATCGTGCGCTCCA
>CAIOTP010000178.1 GCA_903861235.1 uncultured bacterium
ATAGCCCGGCAGGGGCTCGGAGGCCGGGTCGTTCTCGAGCGTGATCGTGTCACCCACGCGCACGTCGGCCAGGGTCTTGATGCTGGCGGCCAGGAATCCCACCTCGGCGTGGCCGAACCGATCCATCTTGCGCGGGAACGGCGTGTTGCGGCCGAGCTCGGTCACCGTGAAGGTGCGGCCCGTGCCCATCATGCGGATCTTGTCGCCGGCCTTGATGCTGCCGTCGAACACGCGGAAGTACACCACCACGCCCTTGTAGTCGTCGTACACGCTGTCGAAGATGAGCGCCCGCAGCTTGTCGGTCTTCTGGGGCGGCGGGCTGGGCAGCTTCTCGCAGATGGCGTCGAGCAGCTCCTGGATGCCCTGACCGGTCTTGGCGCTGACCAGGATGCAGTCTTCGGCCTTCAGACCCAGCACCTGCTCGATCTCCATGGCCACGCCGTCGGGGTTCGCCGCGGGCAGGTCGATCTTGTTGATGACCGGGATCAGCTCCAGGTTGTTGCCCACGGCCAGGTAGGCGTTGGCCACGGTCTGCGCCTGCACGCCCTGCGTGCTGTCGACCACCAGCACGGCGCCCTCGCAGGCGGTCAGCGCCCGGCTGACCTCGTAGGCGAAGTCCACATGTCCGGGCGTGTCGATGAAGTTGAGCTGGTAGGTCTCGCCCTTGTAGACGTGCTGCACGGTGACGGCGCTGGCCTTGATCGTGATGCCGCGCTCCCGCTCCAGGTCCATGCTGTCGAGCAGCTGGGCCCGCGCCTCGCGGTCGCTCACGGCCTTGGTGGCCTGCAGCAGCCGGTCGGCGAGCGTGCTCTTGCCATGGTCGATGTGAGCGATGATGGAGAAGTTGCGGATGGGCACGTGCGGCGGTCCGGGGAGTCCCACACTCTAGCCGGAAACCTGGGTGGATTCCCGGGCTTCCTGAAGGCCCACGCCGCATTCCGGGCAGGCTTCGAGCATGCCGGGGGGCAGCCGATGCCCGCATCGATCGCACATGGGCACGCCCCGGCGGGCGAATTCACGCCGCACGAAGGGGGCGTACCACCGCTGCATGGCGTACACGAAGAACAGGTGCTGGCTGGCCAGCCAGAGCGCGATGGCCGCGACCAGCCCCAGTTCCCACGGCAGGGATCCCGCCCTGCGGGGGTCCACCCGGCCCACGAAGACCACCACCGCCAGCGAGAACAGCACGGTGGGCACGATGGACACCGCGCTCGAGAGCAGCAGCACGCCCGGTCGCTGCAGCATGCGCAGGTTGGCCCACAGGTGGATGCGCAGCCGCTGGCCCAGCGACATGCGGATGGGTTCGTGGAGGCGCATCCAGAGCCCCCAGTGGCGTTGGGGAAGCGGGGCGCTCACGCCGTGGGCTCCTCTGGCTCCGGCTCCGGGGCCGCAGGTTGCCTCGCCGCCACGGGGGGCCAGCCCTTCACGCCTTGCTCGCCGTCGTGGCGTCCGCATTCCGGACATCGGTCGCTGCCGGGCGCACGACGGTCCAGGCGGTAGCCGCAGCCGATGCAGATGGGGTAGCCCGCCGCTCGCATGGCGCGCCAGCGGCTGCGGCGGTTGCCGCGCAGCCCCAGCACGACCGCGCTCACGCCCAGCAGACTCAGGAGCGGAAGGAAGATCATCGACCCGTGGCCCTGATGGCGCTTCCAGCCGAGGAGCTGCGAGGCCCAGATCAAGCCGATCAGGATCACGATCATCAGTCCGACCGGAATCCACCCGATCGGATTCGACATGCGGATCCGCCTGCCGTCCTCCGGCTCGCTCGCCATGAACAGCTCGATGGTGCGGATGCGTTCCTGTTCCGCTGGCGTGAGGTCGAAATCGTCCTTCGGCGCCATGGTGCGCCCCGCGTCAGTGGCCGCGCCGCGCGACCGGCAGGGAGACGCGGCGGGTCATCTCGTCCTCCAGGCGCGCGACCAGGTCGTAGTCCATCGCCTCGGTCACCACGCCGAGAGAGCCAATCGAATCCAGATACTCGTTGAAGCGGAGAAAAGCAAGAGTGTAGGGAACCTGCATCACGCTCAGAATAGCATCGTTACGATCGTAGGCCATTACTG
>CAIOTP010000179.1 GCA_903861235.1 uncultured bacterium
GCACCCGCGTCGGCCGCGGCGAAGGCAGCGGCAAGGGCGGCACCAGCGGCCGCGGCCACAAGGGCGCCAAGAGCCGAGCCGGCTGGAGCAGCCGTCCGGGCTACCAGGGCGGCAGCACGCCGATCGCCCGTCGCTTCCCCAAGCGTGGCTTCAGCAACGCCGGCTTCCGCACGCTCTTCCACGAGGTGAACGTGCAGGCGCTCGAGAAGCACTTCGAGAGCGGCGCCACCGTGGACGCCGCCGCGCTGGTGGCCAAGGGCCTGATCCGCGACGCCAAGCTGCCCGTGAAGGTGCTCGGCACCGGCGAGCTCAAGAAGAAGCTGACCGTGAACGCGGCCAAGTTCAGCGCCACCGCCAAGACCAAGATCGAGAAGGCCGGCGGCACCGCCGCCGCGGCCGCCTGAGGAACCTGGAACGGTGCTGCAAGCCTTCGTGAACATCTTTCGGATCCCGGACCTGCGCAACCGGGTCCTGTTCACGCTGGGCATGCTGGTCATCTATCGGATCGGCTTCTGGATCCCGCTGGTGGGCGTGGATCAGACCCAGCTGGCCGACGCCGCGGCCAAGGCCAGCGAGAACGCGACGGGCTTCGGTCGCATCGTGCAGTTCGCCAGCATCTTCTCGGGCGGCAGCCTGCAGCAGAGCACCATCTTCGGCCTGGGCATCATGCCCTACATCACCGCAGGCATCATCTTCCAGCTGCTCGGGCAGGTGCTTCCCGCCCTGCAGGAGCTGAAGAAGGAGGGGGCCGGCGGCCAGCAGAAGCTCGCCGAGTGGACGCGCTACGCCACCGTGGGCCTCTGCATCTTCCAGGGCTGGATGTGGCTGAGCTACCTCCGCACGCAGAACCTGGTGCAGCCGCAGTTCGAGCAGGGGAGCGCCCTGGTGTTCTTCTACATCTCGGGTTTCTGCGCCCTGACCGCCGGCAGCCTCTTCCTGATGTGGCTGGGCGAGCAGATCGACAAGTACGGCATCGGCAACGGCATCAGCATCATCCTGACGGCGGGCATCCTGTCCCGCATGCCGGATGCGCTCATGTGGCTGGCGCAGAACTTCGATCCGCGGCAGTCGAGCGACGCGGAGGGCAAGGTGGGCCTGGTGGGCCTGCTGCTCCTGCTTGCCGGTTTCCTGGCCGTCACCGCCGGCGCCATCCTGATCACCGTTGCCCAGCGACGCATCCCGATCCAGCAGGCCAAGCACACGGTCGGTCGCCGCGTCTACGGCGGTCAGAAGCTCTACCTGCCGCTCCGGTTGAACCACGCGGGCGTGATGCCCATCATCTTCGCCAGCAGCTTCATGGTCTTCCCGTCGGCGTTCTTCGGCTGGCTGGCCAGCTCGGCCCAGGCGGGTGGCGCGGAGCCGGGGCTCCTGGGCAAGACGGCCATCTTCCTGGCGGCCGCGTTCGACATGGGGGCCTACCCGTACGTGATCCTGGAGATCGCCCTCATCTACTTCTTCAGCTACTTCTGGACCACCGTCCAGTTCAGCCCCGACGAGATGAGCAAGCAGCTGCGCGACCATGGCAGCATGATCCCGGGCATCCGGCCGGGTCCGTTCACCAGCGAATACCTGGAGCGGATCATGGAGCGCATCACCTACGTGGGCGCGGGCTTCCTGGCGGTGATCGCCATCATTCCCACGCTGGTCACCCAGCAGCTGGGCATTCCCTTCAACGTGAGCCAGTTCCTGGGCGGCACCGGCCTGCTCATCGTGGTGAGCGTGGGCCTGGACGTGGTGCAGCGGATCGAGGCCAACCTGCTCATGCGGAACTACGGCGGTTTCCTGTCGGGCAGCAGCGAGGCCAACGGACCCCGCATTCGGAGCGCCCGCGCATGAGCCGCAGCGGCGTCAACGAAGCCCCCCGTCACGAGGCGGTCGCCCGCAGCTGGTGGGTGCGCCTGGATGGTGGTGCCGCCGAGCGTCTGAGCGGCCGGCCGGTCCACGACGAGGTCCGTCGACCCCGTCGTTCCATGGCGGAGATCCGCACGCCCGCGGAGATCGAGCTGATGACCGAGGCGGGCCGCGTGGCCGCCTTGGCGTTGCGTGCGGCCTCGGCTGCGTGCGTGCCAGGAGCCACCACGGCCGCCGTGGACGGTGCAGCGGCCGGCGTGATCGCCGCCGAGCGATGCGAGCCCGCGTTCCTGGGCCTTCGGGCCTCGCCCGAGGCTCCGGCCTTCCCGGCCGCGACCTGCGTGAGCGTGAACGAGCAGGTGGTGCACGGCGTGCCCGGCGAGCGCCGGCTGGCGTGCGGCGACATCGTCAAGATCGACTGCGGCGTGCGTCATCGCGGCTGGTGCGCGGACGCGGCCGTGACCGTGGCCGTGGGCACCGCGAACGAGGCTCACCTGGCCATGATCGGGCGGGCTCGTGCCATGCTGGACGAGGCCGTGGCCATGATCCGACCCGGCCGGCGCTGGAGCGAGATCGCCGAACGACTGCAGGTGATGGCGTTGGAGGGCGGCTACGGTCTGCTCACCGACCTCATCGGCCACGGCATCGGCCGTCAGCTGCACGAATGGCCCGAGGCGCCGAATTCCCTCAGCCGCAGCCTGCTGCAGCGGCGAGACTTCACCCTGCTGCCTGGCATGACCTTGGCCATCGAGCCCATGCTCGCCATGGTGGGGGACCAGCCCGTGCGTCGCGACGAGGACGGCCATCCCA
>CAIOTP010000180.1 GCA_903861235.1 uncultured bacterium
GGCCATCGGCCGGGGTCGCTTTGCTTCCGCGAAGAACCTGGGGGCGGGAACTGCCCCCTCGAGACGAACCGCGCTGCCGACTCAGCAGAGCGCCAGGAAGCCCAGCAGCGACAGGCCCAGAAGGCGTCGCTGGTGCTTCGGCAGGCTCAGGAGTCGACGGAGGGGATGCATGCGCAGATCTCTCGGATGCCTTGTCGGAGCCGCCCGGACCCTGAGGGATCGTGGGCGGCTCCGGCTACGCTCGCACCATGCGCCGGATTCAGGCCCTGTCCAGCCTTCTTGCCATCTTCGTCGCGTTTTCCCGTGCCGCTGTCGCCGAGCGCCCCGCCCCGGATGCCACACGAGCGTGCTTCGACTCCGCCCGCCACTGGCTCCGCACGGCCCCTGCTCATGGCGCAGTCGAAGCCCAAAACGCGGCAAAATCCGCTGATCGGCTCCCGATCCACGAGGTCGACTGCACCGCCGTGGCCATGGTCATCCGCCTCGACGGCCGCCCCATCGGACATGCCGTTCGGGCGGGTCCGGAAACCG
This sequence comes from uncultured bacterium, assembly GCA_903861235.1. Lineage (GTDB taxonomy): Bacteria > Planctomycetota > Phycisphaerae > Phycisphaerales > SM1A02 > SYAC01. Next base: position 532 of record CAIOTP010000180.1, read on the forward strand.
GCCTGGCCGCGTCCTGTCTCATGCAAGCCTGGGCCATGGCGTCGGCGGACCGTCGCGTCGCCTCCCTGCCCCGGGATCTCCAGGACCGCCTTGGTGAACGCGTCACGCTCGAACTGGAGGTGGCGGGTCGCCCCGAGCCGCTGGTGGGCGATCGCCTGGACTTGCTGGCCGCTCGTGTGGATCCGGGGCTGGAGGCTTTCGCCGTCCGCAACGGCGATCGCTGGGCGTTCGCCATGCCGAGCGTGCTTCAGGCCAGAAACCAGGCGCCCCTGCTGAACTACCTGGCCATGGGGGTGGCACGCGAGGCGGGCCTGGATCCGGCCGCGTCCAAGGATCTCCGACTGCCCGACGGCGCCGCCGCGTACCGCGTGCCCACGCGCCGCCTGGCACAGGCCACCTTCGACGCCCCTCCCTTCGAGAGCTGGCGCGGCGCTCCGCTGGCGGATCTGGCCACGGTCGACGCCGACACCAACCGGGCCATGGCCGCGAGCCTGGCGAACCATCTGGTGCAGCGGTGGCCCACCACCGAGGGCCTGCCCGCGGAGGGCGTGGCTGCGATCGAGGCGCTCGGACCCCGCGCGTCCTACCAGCCTGCCTCGGCATCCTGGCCTTCGCCGGTCTCTCCTCCCGCCGACCAGGCGCTTGCGGCGCTGGCCATGGCGAGGTGGAGCCGGCTGCCCGGGCTCGAAGCCTCGGAGCGTGACGCCGCCCGCGACTTCGCGCGCCGGACCCTCCGGAGCTTGAGTGAAGTCACTGCCGAGGAGACCGACCCTCGTTCCGACGCCGCCGCGATGGCCTGCGTGCTGCTGGCGGCGAGGGAACTGGACATGCCCGGAACCGCGCCGGACGCCCGAGACTGGTCCGACGTCCGACTCCGCGCGTGGATCGACCAGCTGCGCGACACGCTCCAGTCGCCCGGCGAGGGCGTTACGCCTGCCACGGGTGCCGCGGCGGCCATGGTCTGCGCCGCTCTGGGCCCGGCGGCCGGCGAATCGATGACGCAGCGGGCGTGGGACCCCGGCCAACCCGAGCGCGCGCTCCAATCCACCCCATGGCTGGTCGACCGACTGCCGGCCGACGCGGCCGCGGCATGGCGCGAAGCCCTGGACCAGCTGATCGCGGCCCAGTGCAACACCTGGACGGCGCCCGAGGGTCCACGCGACGCCGACGGCGGATGGGGAGGCTCCGCGGCCATGCCGCGCCCGACCGCCGCGAGCGGCAAGGTGGTGCTGGCGCTCGCCACAGCTCTGACCCGCCAGGATCTGGTGGCGGCCGACCGACGCGCCGACGCCGTGCGCGCGCTCCGACGGTCCCTGCGCTTCCTGCGTCAACTGCAGGTGGAACAGGCGGGATGCCACGCCTTCCGGGATCCTGTGCATGCGATCGGCGGTCTGCGTGCGGCACCATGGGACAGCGACCAACCGATGGCGGCTTCCGCGTACGCCCTGCTGGCGTGCGTGGCCGCCGACCCGGTGCTGCAGGCCGAGCGAGGGGGCGCGGGCACGCCGTAGAATTTCGTCATGCGCCTGTTCCGTGCGATCCCCGTCCTGCTCCTGGCCGTCAACTCGACGTGGGCCCAGAGCCCTGGCACGGGCTCGACCGGGCCGGGCTCCTCCTCCACCATCGGAGCCGCCGTGCAGCGAGGGCCGCAGTCGAGCCCCCGAGCCGCGTTCATCGCCCGGCTGGAGTCCACGCCCGCGCCCGCGTTCAAGGAGGAACTTGGCCTGCGCCAGGCGATCGACCGCCTCGCGGCCGCCGCGGACGTGGAGATCACCGGACTGTGGTCGGATCGCTTCGATCCCGGGCTCGATCCCGAACGCCCGGTGAAGATGGACGTTCGGCCTCGTGCATCCTGCATGGAGGCACTCGAGCGGTTGCTGTACGAGGTGGACGACGGTGGCGAACCGATCCTCTGGCAGACCACGCGCTTCGGAGTGGAGGTCGGTCCCCGTGCCGCGTTGTGGCGTCCGCGGGCCATCGAGACGCGCACCTACGAGGTGAAGGACCTGCTCCTTCGCGTGCCCGCGTTCCAGAGCACGGGCGTTCCACAAGCCGGCGGCATGGCGGGCGGCCAAGGTGGTGGCCAGGGTGGCGGCGCGGGAGGCGGTCAAGGAGGCGGTGGGGGCCAGGGCGGCGGCGCGGGTGGCGGTGCTGCAGGCGGAAACGTCGAGGATCCAGCCGCAGGCGAGAGGCGTCAGCTCCGCACCGAGGAACTGGTCGAACTCATCCAGCGGACCGTGGAGCCCGAGGCATGGCAAGCCATGGGAGGCCCGTGTTCCATCGCCGCACGCGACGGCGTGCTGATCATCCGGGCTCCCGACTTCGTGCACCGACGGATCACGGATCCCGTGGTCTCCGCCCCCCGCAAGCCTCGAAAGCCCGCGCACGGCGACGGGAAGTGAGGACGTGAGTCGATCCAGAGCATCTGCGCGGCGCAGTCCGCTGCGCCGCGATGTGCACGCGTGCACCGGCGACGGCGCCACCTACTGCCTCATGGTGGGCGCCAGCGAGACCTACTTCTCCGCCCTCGCGCTGGCTCTGGGCAAGGGCAGCGTGCTGGCCGGCCTGGCCGCCACCATGCCCAACCTGGCAGGCTCCCTGCTTCAGCTGGCCTCGCCCGCGGGACTGCGCCGCATCGGATCCCCCAGGCGCTGGATCCAGGGTTGTGCCGTGCTCCAGTCCCTGTCGCTGCTGGGGCTGGTGGCCGGCGCGATCGTGGGATCCATGCCCACCTGGCTGATGTTGGCGTGCCTCACGGGCTACTGGACCGCCGCGCTGGGCGCCGGCCCGGCGTGGAACACCTGGGTCGCACACCTCTTCCCCGGCAGGCTTCGGGCCCGCTACTTCTCCGTGCGAAGCCGACTGTGCAATCTCCTTCAGCTGGCGGCCATGCTCGCCTCGGGTGGCCTGCTCTGGCTGTCGGAGCGCGGCCAGTGGCCGTTGTGGGGATTCGCCCTGGTCCTGTTCGCCGCCGCAATGTGTCGCACCAGCAGCGTGGTCTACCTGCAGCGTCAGGGCGACGTGAAACTGCAGGCCGCGGATGTCCGGCCTCTGGCCTGGCGATCGCTTCCTCGACGCCTGTTCTCGGGCGACCTCAGGATCCTGCTCTACCTCGCCGCGTTCCAGGGCGCGCTCAACGTGGCCGGCCCCTTCATCACCCCCTGGATGATCGATCACCTGGGCATGGACAAGCTTCGCTTCACCCTGTGCGTGGCCGTGGTGTTCATCTCCAAGAGCCTGGCCATGCCGTTGGTCAGCCGACTTGTCCGCAGGTTCGGCACCGCGCGGGTCATGGCCTTCTCCGGGGCGGGCACCGCGATCACCATCACGCTCATGGCGGCCGTGCCGCACCTGGGCTGGATCCTGCTCATGCAGGCGATCTTCGGAGCGTGCATGGCCGGATGGGATCTGGCCGCGTTCCTGCTGCTGCTCGAAAGACTGCGGCACGAGGAGCGGACGTCGCTCATGTCGCTCTACATGACCATGAACTGCGCCGCCGTCGCGCTGGGCTCCCTGCTGGGCGGCCTGGTTCTTGAATGGTCGGGATCCTGGCCGCACGCCTACGCGATGGTGTTCGGGCTCTCCGGCGCACTGCGTCTCGCCGCGATCCTGCTCCGGCCACGGCAGCTGCATCCCCGCGCGGTGGTGGTGGCCCAGGCCTGAGTCCGCGGGCCGCCGAAGCCCTGCGTTAGGCTCCATGCGTGCGACGCCGCGGCGCTTGGATCATGGGTGGTCTCGGACTGGCGTGGCTGCTGGCCGCTTGGCTTGTCGCGCCGCCCGACCTGGCCGCGTGGATGGAGCACCCCGTGCGGCTCGACGGCGCAGCGGCGGCGCTGCAGGGCGCCGCGTGGGCCCGTTGGGGATGGACGGCAGGTGGCCTCACGCTCCTGTTCATGCCCTGGCTGCTGGGCCGGCAGGGCGCCACGTGGGCGGTGAAGATCTCTCCCAGGGAACGCGGGCTCCTGATCCTGGCCATGGTGGGAGCGGTCGTGCTCCGCTTCTTCCTTGCGGGACAGGGACTCTGGTACGACGAGATCGCCTCCGCCATGACCTACGTGGTGCACGGTCCCGGGGTGATCGTGGGCAACGCCTTCACCACGGCCAACCATCCCCTGCAGTCGCTGCTGAGCTGGTGCTCGCTCCCCCTGGGCGTGGAGCCGTGGATCCGGCTTCCGTCCATGCTGAGCGGCGCGGTCACCGTGCTGGGGTGCTGGTGGATCGGCCGTGCCACGGCGCCGGGATCCTCGTTGGCCGCGTGGTGCGCGGCGATCGCCGCGGTGCTGCCCGCCGCCGTCAACGCCGGCGCCGAGGCCCGTGGCTACGGGCTCATGATCACGTGCTCCGCCTGGGCCACCGCGCTGGCGATCGAGGGCCTCCGATCCGACGGACGCGCCCGATGGTGCCTGTACGCCGTCGTGCTCTCCCTGGGCGTCTGGGCGCACTTCGTCACGGCGCTCGTGGGGATGGGACATGCCGCCGTGGCGGGATTCATGATCCTTCGAGGCCAGGGCCGGCCGGAGGCTTCTCGCCTGCTGGGGGCCGTCGCCTGCGCGGCTGTGCTCGCCCTGGCACTGTGGAGCCCTGCGTTGCCTGATCTTCTCCGTGGCCGCTCGCAGTTCTCCGCCAGCGCAGGCGAGACGCCGTCCCTGCTGGGCACGCAAGGCTGGCTCCTCCTCTGGCAGTGCGTGGGCATGACGCCCCTGCCGCTGGGCCCTTCCGGCATCCGGGTGGCGGTGGCGGTCGCCTGTGGACTGCTGCCGCTCGCGGTGATCGTGGCGGGTGTCCGCGCGTGCATGGGTGACAGGGCGTGTCGCACCGCCCTGGCTCTGGCCGGTCTGGGCGTGCCCATCGCCATCACCTGCGCCTGGGCCGCGGACAGCTGGCTCTACGCTCGCTTCCTCCTGCTGGGGGCTCCAGCCACGGTGCTGCTGCTGGCCACGGGGGCGCGATCGCTCGTCGAGGGTCGATCCGGGAGCCGGCGCATGGCCGGGCTGCTCGCGACCGGCGCGCTTTCGGCGATCTTCCTGGGCTTCATCCTGGCTTCACCTTCACGACAGCCCCTTCGCGAGGCCGTGGCGCAGGTGGTGCAGGCACGGCAACCCGACGAGCCGGTGCTCGGCATCGGCATCGCGGACGACGTGGTGCAGTGGTACGCCCTCGCGTACGGGGTTCCGATCGAACCCACGGGTGTCGGCGGCGACCGGCTGCTTGAAATACTGGATCGGACCGGCGCGACGTGGATCGTGGCGCTCTACCCGGACCATCGCCACCCCGCCGCTTCGGGCCCGGCCCTGTCGAATCTGGGCTTCTCGCGGTGTCCCACGCACGGCCTGCCGGGCTGGCTCGATGGTGGCGAGGGCACGGTGGAAGTGTGGAGGCGGAATCCTTCGCCGTAACCTGCCTCCATGCCGCTGCCCATCGAGATCCTGACCGAGACCGAGGGCACGCGCGGCTGGCAGTTCGAGGCGCAGGTGGTCCAGGCGGACGGATCGCTGCGGCGCATCCGCATGGATCTGGCCTGGGCGGACTACGACTGGTGGTGTCCCGACGGCACGGTGCCGCCGGCCGCGGTGATCGAGGCGGTGCTCCACTGGCTGCTCGCGCATCCGGACGGCCGCGGACTTCCCGAGCGTCTTGATGCCAGCCTGGTCCGTCGCATGCACCCGGACGCGGACCGCGACATCCGCCGCATGCTCAGCCCGGGCGGCCCGCCATGAGCGGCGGCAACTTCCGGGCCTGGAACTGCACCGGAACCTCGACCCAGAAGGTGCTGCCCTTGCCTGGGGCGCTGCGGAGCCCTACGCCCGCTCCCAGAAGCGTGGCGAGCTCGCGGCAGATGGCCAGTCCCAGTCCGGTGCCGCCGTGCCGCTTGGTGTGGCTGGCGTCCACCTGACGGAACTTCTCGAAGACCGCCTGCTGCATGTCGGCCGAGATGCCCGGCCCCTGGTCCACGACCGAGAGCCGGACCGCGTCGCCACCCTCGCGCTCGACCCGCTCCGCCGCCAGCGTGACCTCGCCCCCCTCCGGCGAGAACTTCACCGCATTGCTCATGAAGTTGTAGAGGATCTGCTGCAGCTTTCCCGCGTCGGTCTCCACCGTGGGCAGGCCCTCCGGTCGGTCCACACGCACCGACACGCCCTTGGCCTCCGCCACCGGGCGCATGATGGCGCCGATCCCCTCCACCACCTCGTCCACGCTCACGGGGTGCACCGCCACCTCCATGCGGCCCGCCTCGATCTTGGCCATGTCGAGCAACTCGTTGATCATCTCCAGAAGGCCCCGACCACTGCTCTGGATGTGACTGATGTACCGCAGGCGCTTGGGATCCGCGGCGGCGTCGTTGCGGGCCAGCTCGGCCAGAAGTTCGGCGAAGCCCAGGATGCTGTTGAGCGGCGTGCGCAACTCGTGGCTCACGTTGGCCAGGAACTCGCTCTTCAGGCGGTTGCTCTCGAACAGGCCCACGTTGGCCTGGCTCAGCTCGCCCACCTTCAGGTCCAGGGTGCGGTTGATCGCCTCCAGCCGCTCCTGCGCGGCCTCGAGCGCCTCCACCATGGCGTTGAACGATTCGCCCAGCTGCTGCAGCTCGTCGCCGGTGCGCAGCGTGCTGCGGCTCTTCAGGTCGCCGCCGCGCACCCGGTCCGCCACGTCACGCAGCCGCCGCACGGCGCGGAGGTAGCCCCGAACCACCAGCGTGCGCACCACGATCTGCAGGCCCAGCCAAGCCGCCACCACCGCGACCACCAGCGTGACCCGGTCCACCGCCACCTGCCGCGCCACCTCGGCACCCGGCCGCTCCATGAAGACGAGCCCGGCCAGGGGATGGCTCCGCCAGGCGGCGTCCGGCACGGCCAGGTTCAGGCGGACGCCGGCGCGTGCCAGGTTCAGTTCGTCGCCGCGCAGGGCTCGCGCGTACAGCAGTCGTGCGGGCGTCTGGTCGGTGAGCGCATCGAAGTCGAAGGCGCCCGGGTCCGACTGAAAACGTTCCATGGCCGCGGCCACGAACGGATCGCCTCCGGCCTCGCCCGGTTCGCTCACGGACACCAGCCGGATCGACTCTTCCGTGGCGGGCTGTGCACCCCAGGCGGCCACGCGCTCCCGCCATGCCACCCGCTCCGCCTGGATGGCCCGGGGCTGAGCCTGGATCCATGGCACCACGGCCACCGCGGCCAGTGCCACCGCGCTCGCCACCGCGAAGATGGCCTGGCTGCGCTGGGTCAGGCTCAATCCGGCCATGCGCGGCAGCATAGCCAAGCCCTACCCTGCTCCCGATGCACCGACCTGGCTGCGACCCCGACGACATGCGGGAGACCGACTTCCTCTGCGACTTCTGCCGTCGCGACTGGACGCAGGCGGCACCCTTCGTGGAGGGACACCATGGCGCCTGCATCTGCGGCTCCTGTCTCTCTCAGGCCTGCGCCCAGGACCAGACGCCGTCGTCCGCGTTCCGGTGCTCGCTCTGCCTCGAGGAACGGCAGGATCTCGCCTGGTCGCATGACCAGGCCCACCTCTGCCGAAGGTGTCGCGAGCAGTCCGCACGGGTGCTGGCTCGCGATCCCGCCAGCGGCTGGCGGCGCTAGCCGCGGCGGACCAGCGTCATGGCGTGGAAGGGCCGGCCCTCGCGCCTGTACTTGCGCTCGAAGTTCGTGCCGACCACCTCGCCCTCGCCCGCGCTCGCGGGGCGCTCGAAGGGTCTTCGCTCGAACAGATGCGCCACCTGCGGCACGCGCTCCTCGTACCACGCCCAGAGGTCCGGATGATCGGTGACCAGTCGAAGCTCGCCCGCGGGCCGGAGCACGCGATGGAACTCCGCGAGCGTGTCCAGCTGGACCACGCGTCGCTTGTGGTGCCGCTTCTTCGGCCAGGGATCGCTGAAGTAGAGGTGCACCACCGAAACGCAGCCGTCCGCCACCCAGTGACGGACGAACTCGACCGCATCGGCGTACAGCAGGCGCACGTGGGCCATGCCGCGCCGCCGCACGCGATCTGCGGCGTGACGGAAGAACTCGCCCGCGTACTCCACTCCCAGAAAGTCCGATCCCGCTCGCGTGGCCGCCTCCTGCACCAGGAAGGTGCCCTTGCCCGAGCCGATCTCCAGCTCGAACGGGCGGCTCGTGTCCCGGCCGGGGAAGAAGAAATCGGGGCCGATCCTTCCTGTGGAGGGGTCCGGCAGATCCGCGGCCACCACACCCCAGGGCCGAAGGTCCTTCGGCTCGGGTGGCTCGCCCGGCTGCACGCCTGTCTCAGTCCTCGGCATCGGCCGCGCGGACGCGGGTCCGCGGCTTCTCGCCCGCAGGCCGCTTCCAGGTCACCCGCGGCGCGTCGGCCCAGAGGCCGTCCAGGTCGTACCAGGCGCGCTGTCCGGGCTCGAACAGATGCACGACCACGTCCACGAAGTCGGCCACCACCCAGGTGCCGCCCGAGTCACGGTCGCCGCGCCATCGGCGCATGCCCATCTGCCCCCCGAGATCCTTCAGTTCGTCCGCCACGCTCCGCATCTGACGGTCACTGGTGCCGTTGGCCACCACGATGTACTCGCACACCTGGCTGCGACCACGCACGTCCATGAGGACCACCTGGTCGCACTTGAGATCGCTCACCAGACGTGCAGCCTCCACGGCGAAGGCTCGCACCGCGACCGGATCGGTCTCGCTTCGGGTTCGGGTCATGCCGGGCCGGTCACTCGGGCCGGCCACGGCCGCCACGGCCGCCGCCGCGCGCCGCGCCGCCGCGGGCACCGCCGCCACGAGCC
>CAIOTP010000181.1 GCA_903861235.1 uncultured bacterium
CCAGGTCCTGCACCTGCTTGGGAAGCTGCGGGATCGCCGACTGGACCCGGTTCAGCACGTCGACCGCGCCGATGTTCAGATCGTAGCCTACCTCGAAGGTCACGGTGATGACGGAGGACCCGTTGTTCGTGCTGTTCGAGGACATGTACAGCATGCCCTCCACGCCGTTGATCTGGTTCTCCAGCGGCATGGTGACCGCGGTGGCCACCGTGAGCGCGTCGGCGCCGTTGTACGTGCCGCTGACCTGCACGGTGGGCGGCACCACGTTGGGAAACTGCGAGATCGGCAGCACCACCATGGCGATCGCGCCGGCGAGCGCCGTGATGATGGCGATCACGCTGGCGAAGATCGGGCGGTGGATGAAGAAGCGGACCATGGCGTTCGCCGGCCTGGCAGGCCTACTTGGCGGCCCCCGGAGCGGAGGACTGGGCAGCCGGCGCCGCGGGGGCGGCCGACTTGTCGATCACCTTGCTGCCCGTCTTCAGCCGCTGGATGCCGTCGACCACGACACGGTCGCCCTCCTGCAGGCCGCCGGTGAAGGCCAGCTGTCCGTCCTCCACCTTGATCGGCTTGATCGCGACCGACTCCACCGTGCCGTCGGACTTCACGCGCCACACGAAGATGTCCGAGAGCCTCGCGAAGACCGCCCGTTCCGGCACCACCATGGCCTGGCCGAGGTCGCCCAGGATCACGTTCACGCTGGTGTACGCGCCGGGCCGGAATGCACCGGTGGGATTCGGGAATTCGGCCCGCAGCATGAGCGTGCTGGTCTCCACCGAGACCTCGTTGTCGGCGAAGATCAGGCGACCGGTCGCCTTCGCCGGGGTGGGGCCGTCGGTCTGCAGTTCGACCGTGACCGATCCCTTGGCCATGAGCTCCTGGTATCGCGGCCACTCCTTGGAGGAGGGGCTGAACTGCACCCATGCCGGATCCACCTGGACCAGGGTGTTCAGGTTCATGGTGGTCGGCTCCCCCACCACGGCCCCCTCGAAGAACTGGCTGGCTCCCAGCAGTCCCGTGAACGGCGCCGTGACGGTGCAGTACTCCAGGTTGAGCTTGGCCTGGATCAGGTTCGCCTGAGCCACGTCCACCTGACCCTGCGCCGTCTCGTACTTGGTGACCAGATCGTCGTAGACCTGCTGGCTGATCGCGTTGACCTTCACGAGCGGCTCGTTGCGGTCACGCTCGGTCTTGGCGTAGTTGCGCTGCGCCGTGGCCTCGGCCAGCTGTCCTTCGGCGGCCAGCACGGCGGCCTGGTACTGCCGCGGATCGACGCGGTACACGACGTCCCCGGGCCTGGTCACCGCGCCGTCTGGAATCGCCTGCTTGAGCAGGAAGCCCTTGATGCGGGCCACCAGGTCGATGCTGCGCGGCGACATGACGATGCCGGGGTAGGTCTGCCGCATGGGGATGTCCCGCTTGGTCACCAGCGTGGTGGTGACGGGGACGCCGTCCGGACGGGCAGGCGGCGCGCTCTCGCCGCAGGCGGCGAGCGCGGCCAGCACGAGGGCGACGAGAGCATGGCTTGGGCGCATGGCGATCTTCATCCGGTGGTCTCTTGTTGGGCCGGCGCTGGATTCTCGCTCGGCAATGGCGGCTGCTTCTTCCACATGTCCGGCCCGTCCTTCTGGAAGGCGTCTCCGCCGGCCGCGGGCACCTGCTCGCTCTCCCAGCCGCCACCCAGGCTCCGGTAGAGGCCGACCAGGTTCTGCGAGGCCAGTCCACGCGCCTGCGCATAGCCGTTCTCGGCGTCCAGCACGTACTGGGCCAGCTGAAGCAGCTGCGTGATGTTGATCGTGCCCGCCTTGTAGCGCGACAGGGCGAGATCGTAGACGTTCTTCATGTCGCTCAGGGTGTCGGTGTACGCCTTCACCTGCAGGCGGGCGCCGGCGTAGTTGTCGATGGCGCTCTGCACCTGGCTCGCGGCGTTGAGGAGGGCCTGACGCCACTCGAGCGCCGCGCCAAGCGCCACGGCCTGCTTCAGCTGCACCTGGCTGGTGACCATGCCGCCGTTGAAGAAGTTCCAGGAGAGCGAGGGGCCCACCGAGAAGGTCTGGTTGCCGATGTCGCCCAGGCCGGAGAAGTCCGTCGCGGCGATGCCGAACATGCCGTTCAGGCGAAGATCGGGGTAGTAGCCCGCTTCCGCCACACCGATCTCGGCGGTGGCGGCCATGAGCATGCGCTCCGCCTGCAGCACGTCGGCACGGCGGCGGATCAGGTCGTTGGGAATCCCGATCGCCGTCTCGCCCTCGATCAGCGGAATCGGCGCGCTGGCCGCCAGTTCGTCCTGCAGCGGGCCCGGCGGCTCGCCCAGCAGCACGCTGAGACCGTTGCACTGGGTCTTGATCGCCGCCTCCAGCTTCGGGACGGACGCCTTGGACACGGCCAGCCTCGCCGCGGCCTCGCTCAGCTCGATCTGGGAGACGGTCTGGGCCTGATACTTCGACTTGGTGGCGTCGTACACCTGCTGCAGAAGGTCGACGTTGCGCACCGCCAGATCGCGCTGGGCCTGCAGCGTTCGGATCGTCAGATAGGACGTGGCGACCTCGGCTCGGAGCGAGACCATGGCGAGCCGCCAACCCTCCACGCTCGCCTGCAGGCGGGCCTGCGAGGCCTCCATGCCACGGCGGATCTTGCCGAAAAGGTCGATCTCCCAGCTGGCGATGTGCACGCCGTACCCCCACTGATTGAACGGGTCGGACGGCGTGTCTGCACCGATCTGGGCCGTGTTGAACAGCGAGTAGTTGTAGTTGCTCCCGAGATCGAGGCTGGGGAAGAGCTGGCTGTAGCTGATGCCGTAGCCGCTGCGGTACTGGGCGATGCTCACGCCCGCCTGCATGAGCGTGATGCTGCCCTTCTGGGCCCGTTCCACCAGCTCGTCGAGCTTCGCGTCGTTGAAGCGCTTCCACCAGTCGTTCAGGTCGGCGTCCGCGTCCATGCGGACCTGGGCCGGCTCCGGCGTCTTGAAGGTCTCGGGCAGGA
>CAIOTP010000182.1 GCA_903861235.1 uncultured bacterium
GCCGTACAGGATGACCATGCGGTGGCAGACGTCCTCCACATCGGCCAGAAGGTGACTGCTCAGCAGGATGGTCTTGCCCCGCCGGCCCAGCTCCAGCAGCAGATCCTTCACCTGTCGCGTGCCGATGGGGTCCAGTCCACTGGTGGGCTCGTCCAGGATCAGGAACTCCGGATCGTTGATCAGCGCCTGCGCCAGACCCAGGCGCCGTGCCATGCCCTTGCTGAACTCGCCCACCGGCCGGTGCTGCACCTGGTTCAGGCCGACCATCTCCAGCAGCTCGCCGGCGCGGCGCCGCCGCGTGGAGCGGTCCAGACCGAAGAGCTTGCCGTAGTAGTCGAGCGTCTCGATCGGATTGAGGAAGCGGTAGAGATAGCTCTCCTCGGGCAGGTAGCCGATGCGGTTCTTCACCTGCACGTCCTCGGGCGACCGACCGAGCACCACCAGCCGGCCGCGGGTCGGACGCAGAAGACCCAGGATCATCTTGATCGTGGTGCTCTTGCCGCTGCCGTTGGGACCCAGCAGGCCGAAGATCTCCTGCGGACGGATCTCGAAATCGATGTCGTCCACCGCACGGGCCTTGGCCCGGAGCCAGAAGTCGCTGAAGACCTTGGTGAGTCCCACCGCCTCGACGGCCTTCGGCTGCGCGGCCATCACTTGTTCTCCCGGCCGAAGCCCTTCTCGCCCTTCTCGTCCAGGCGACGGCCCTCCTTGTTGATCATGATCTGCCGCACGCCCAGGTTCCACGAGGGCAGCATGGCCTCCTCGATCTCCCGGGCCCGCTTGCGGCGCTCCGCGTCCGCGGACCGCCGGGCCTGCATGATCTCGGGGCTGCTTCCGAAGGCGATCTGGCTCAGGCCCGTCCCGGGCGGAAGGCTGAACACCTCCACCTCCCTCTGGTCCAGCACGCTTCGCACGGCCTCGAGCCAGAGCTGCCGGGCCAGCTGCCGGGGATTCTGACGGAAGCTCTCGCGAAGGCCCTCCAGACGCCGCAGGTCCTTCGCCAGCGCCGCACTGACGGCGCTCTGGTAGGAGCGGGCGCGGTTCACGATGTTGCTGGCCGCGCCGGCGATGTCCTTGGCCTCCAGCCGCTGGCCGAGCTCCTTCATGAGGGCGTCGGCGCGGGCCAGGTCGCCCGAGGCGAGCGCCGCCTCGTAGCCGTCGATCGCCTTCAGGATGTCCTCGTACCGGGGACCCGCGGCGGCCAGCAGCGTGCCGGTGGCTTCCTGGCGGGCCTTCTCGACCGTGGTGCGAGCGTCCTCACGCGTCTTCTGCAGGTAGCTCAGCTGGTTGCGCACCGCGAAGGGCGCGCTGCGCTCGGGCAAGGTCACCCGCTGCACCTTCAGGCCGCTGGCCATGGCGTCGAGCACGCGCTGGCTCTCGGCCTGCACCATCTGGGCGGGCAACTCACGCTGCTCCACCAGTTCCTGCAGGGTCAGTCGCGAGGCCGCGGCCACCACGCCGCGACGGAGGGCCGCACGCACGATGGCGTCGACACGCTCCAGATCCATGGATTCCAGGAATCGGACGGGATCCTCCACCACGTACTCGGCGGTCACCTGCACGTGGGCCAGGTCGCCGTCGCCGGTGATCACCGAGCCGTCCTTGCCGGGCATGACGGGCTTGTTGATGTCCGCGGCGTCCACCTGCTGGTCGGTGGTGATGTTCTGGCCTCCGGTGTTGGGCCAGAAGTCGGTGCGCAGGTCCACCACGCGGCGCGTCTCGAAGGAGGTCACCTGCCCCACGGGATAGGGCCAGAACGGAGTCAGGCCCGGCGAGAGCGCCTCCTGTCCAGGCTCGCCCACGATGCGGCCGAAGAGCAGCTTCACCCCCGTGGCACCCTCCTGCACCGTCTGGAAACCGCTGAACAGGAAGGTCACGAGCAGGCCCAGGATGGCCAGCTGCAGCAGGCGGTAGCTCAGCTTCAGCGAATCGGCCAGGCTCTGGTTGGCCGGATCCATGGCCGAACGCAGCGCCGCCTCGGCGGCCTCCGGCGCGTTCACCGCGAAGGTGGCGCTCGCTTCGCGGCGTGGCGCCTCGGATTCCGCGCCCTCCTCGGGCACCTGGTCGCGGTCCTGGCTCACTTCCCGCCCCCGCCCTGGAAGGTGCGCTGCTGCGGCTGCGGAATGCCGTTGGCGTCCGTGGGCGCGTCCAGGTCGATCATGTGGAACGGCGCCTTGGTCATGTCGGTCACGAAGGTGGTGCTTCCGGTCAGGCTGGCGCGCAGCGTGTCGAGCCATGCCAGGAAGATGGCCAAGTCGGCCTCCTGCTTCATCTGCTCGTAGTAGCGCGTGGCCTCGGTGTTGCCCACGGCCTCGATCTCCGCGGCCCACTGGTCGGCGAAGTTCCGGATGGTGTCCGCCTGGCTGGCGGCCTGGCTCTTGATGGCGTCGGCTTCGGCCTGCCCGCGGCTCTCCTCCAGGTTGGCCAGCGTCTCCTGCACCGCGCTCATGCGCTTCACCACGGCGATGGTGGTCTTGGGCGGCAGCACCACCTGGCTCAGACCCACGCTGCGGGCCTCCACGCCCGCCATGGGATTGCGGTTCAGGTCCTCCAGGATGGCCTGCTCCGCGTCGGGCAGGCGGCTGTTGGCACCGATCAGGTCGGTGAAGGCGAAGCGTCCCACCGCTCCGCGCAGGCCCGCGTTCAGCCGCGTCTCCAGCTCCTTGCCCGCCGAATCGAGCGTGCCGTAGCTGGTGAAGAAGTCCATGGCCGTGTCGCTCTTGGGATCGACCCTCCACAGCAGGAAGGCACGCACCACCACCTGCTGGCCGTCCTTGGTCAGCACCGTCTCCAGGTTGCTCTCGCTCAGCTGCAGCCTGGTGTCGAGCTTGGTCACGCTGTCGATGAAGAAGGGCGCCTTGAAGTGCAGACCCGGCTGGCGGACGACCTCCATGGGCTTGCCGAAGCGCGTGGCCACGGCCAGCTCGTGGTAGTTCACGGTGTAGGTGGTGTTGAACAGGGTCAGCACCAGCAGGATGACGGCTCCGGCGGCCACGGGAAGCGTGCGTGTCATGATCGGTTCTCCTGCCTCATTCCTTCTTCTCGAGATAGTCGGCCAGGTTCAGGCCGCTGTCCGGCTGCTGCATCTGGATGTCGAGCCGCACCTTGGCGGGGTCGACGCCGAGCACGTACTTCTGGCGCACCGAGGCCACGCTGCGGGCGAGCGTCTCCATGACGCGGCGCTCCATGAAGAGACGCGGCGCCGCGTGGAACGCGGCCGCCTGGCCCAGCACCTCGCTGGCGGTGCGTCGGGCGTCCATGTGCAGCGCCCACCGTCGGGCCTGGGCCTGACGGATCTGCGTCGCGATCATGCCTCGCGAGTTCGCCAGCATGCCCTCCACGGCACGGCGCGCGGACACGGTGTCGGGATCGGACTCGCCTCGCTCGCGCGTGAGCGTGCGCCACCGGTCGATGCCCTGCACCACGCCGTCGGCCAGACGGGCGTCGCCGAGCAGCTTGGCCATGCTCGCGCCGATCAGCCGCTGGGCCTCCTCCTTGACCTTCCGGGCGTTCTGCACGTCGATGCTCAGCTCCTCGTAGAGCGTGGCGGCCTCGCCCGGCGGGCGCAGCCCGGGGATCTGGATGCTGACCACCTGCACGCCGGTGCCCTGCCGGTCGAAGCTGGCCTGCAGGCGCTCGCGCAGGCTGGTGGCCAGCTGCGCCCCGCTGGGGCTGAGCACCTGGTCCAGCGGCTGCGTGCCCAGGAACTGGCTCACCTCACGCCGGGCGATCTCGCGGAGCACCACCTCGCGCGTCTCCAGCCCTTCCTTGCGGATGCGGGCGTCGCTGGCGAAGCCCAGCCAGTCCATCAGGCCTTCCGGCTTGATCCGCCAGTTGAGCACCAGATCCGCGTCCACCAGCGCGAACCGGCTGGAGATGCCGCTGAGCTGGGCTTCCACGGCCTCCTCGGCCGCCTGCATGCCGCCCGGCACCGGCACCGGCGTGGCGGCCTGCGCAGCGCTGCCTGCGCCCAGGTCCTTGCGGACCTCCTCGCTCAGCCGGGGCGCGGCCACGATGTAGGGCCGACGCTCCTCGTTCTCCTGCGCCTCGCTCCACAGGTTGACCTGGCCCACCTTGAGGCCCTTGCCCTGCAAGGGGAGCGAGCGGACGCGCGACATGTCCACCAGTTCCGCCGTCTCGAACGGCCACGGAAGCTTGAACATGACCTCGCCCTGGTACACGCGGCCCACCAGACCGCCACCACGCAGCCGCACCGCCTGCTGTCCCGGCCCAACCACCACCACGCAACTCAAGGCCACCAGCGCCACGGCGCCCAGCGCCAGCAGCCCGCCACCGCTCCGCAGCAGCAGCTTGTAGCCCCAACTGGACGCGATGTCGAAGCCGAACTGGTAGTTGACCGCCTCGTTGATGCCGCGGACCAGGTTGTCCGGCGCCGCCAGCAGGCCCAGCACCCGGCTGTCGAACGCGGGCCGCGGCGTCTCGCCCGCACGGCGCGGGCGGTACAGGTTCAGGATGGCGTTGAGCAGGATCTCGGCCGCCATGACCATCTGGCCCACCGCCAGACCCGTGGCCACCCACTGCAGCACCGCCGGACGCTGGAAGACATGGAAGACGATGCCGACCGCGGTGGCCAGGGCGACCAGCGCCACCCCCACCATGAAGCCGGCTCCACCCCGAAGGTTCTGCCAGGCCGGCTGACGCGACATGCCCGCCACGAATCGCGCAAAGATGAACGCCACCAGGGCAATCGACAGGCACACCGCCACCTGCCAGCCCAGCGAACCTCCCACCTGGAAGGCCACTTCGGCACCGGGCTCGTCCATGGCCCGCAGGTTGGCCAGGTTGAACCAGCCCACCAGCCCCAGCACGGCGGCCACGCCCAGGCTCACGCCGGGCACCAGCCAGTGATGCATGAGCCGCAGACGGCGGGCGGCCGCCTCCTGGTCGGGAGCCGATCGCTCGAAGATGGTGGCGTCACCACGACTCGAGACGAGCTCCTCCCGCTCCATGGCCTCCAGCCGCTCGAGCCGATGCTGGTGGAAGACCACGGCCAGGCAGGCCCAGACCGGGATGCCGGCGAAGCCGTACCAGCTGGCCACCATGAAGGTGGTGTCACCGGCCGCGCGGCCGTAGAGCAGCAGCGTCAGGCCGGCGGCCAGCTGCAGCAGCAGGCCGAGCACGGCCACACGGGAGGCCTTCTGATAGGCGACATGATCCACTCGCATGCGGTCGGTCCAGGACTCCTCGATCGGGGGAAAGCGGATGGTAGCCGCCGCCGTGGGGGTCGGCGGGCCGCGGCCTACGGGATCACCCCCGCCGGGTTCGAGGTCCGGGACTAATCTTCCCGACCGGGACCTCCCTCCCGAAACCCCATGGCCTGGATCGAACAGCTCATCGCCATCTGCAGGAACACCTTCCTGGAGTGCATCCGCCAGCCGGTGGCGCTGGTGGCCATCGTGGTGGGACTGCTCTTCATCGTGCTGTCCAACCCCTTCGCCGCATTCACCATGCAGGACGACCAGCAGATGTACGTGGACATCGGCATGTCCACCATCTTCACCTGCGGAGCCATCCTGGCGGCCTTCCTGGCCACCGGCGTGGTGAATCGGGAGATCGAGAACCGCACGGTGCTCACCGTGGTGAGCAAGCCGGTGCCCCGGCCCGTCTTCGTGCTGGGCAAGTACCTGGGCGTGGCCCTGGCCATCGCCGCCGTCACCCTGTGGCTCGCCATGGTTTTCATGCTGGTCGAGCTGCACGGCACCATGCCCACCGTGCGCACGCCGTGGCACCAGCCCGTGCTCGCCTTCGGAACGAGTGCGCTCGTCATCACCTTCGCCGCCGCCACCTGGGGCAACTTCCTCTACGGATGGAACTTCCCCGCCACGGTGGTGGGGCTGGGGGTGCTGCTGCTGGCC
>CAIOTP010000183.1 GCA_903861235.1 uncultured bacterium
TGACGTACCTCGTCGCGGCTGGGCCCGGCGGGACGGCTTCACCTTGGTCGAACTGCTGGTGGTGGTCGCCGCCATCGGAATCCTTGTGGCCATCCTGATTCCAACGGTGGCCGGCGTCCGTGCCCGTGCGCTCGCAGCCTCGTCACGATCCAACCTGCACCAGATCGGGATCGCGCTCCAGGCCTACGCCGCCCAGTGCGGCGGATTTCTCCCGGCCTCGGTCTACCCCCCCCGGCCGCCCGAGCCGCGATTCCACTGGACCGACGCAGTCTGGCCATTCCTCGAGCGGCGCGAGGTGTACCTCAGCCCGTGCCTCACCGAGGAGGAGCGATCTCGCATGACCACCCCGTTCGCGCACGATGCGTCGCTCACCTTCGGCGGCTACGGCTACAACTACCAGTACCTCGGCAACGGCCGGTACAACACGACCTGGTCTTCGCCATGGAACGAGCCGTTCCACGCCCGCCTCGGATCGTCCCTCGCGGCGCCCGCGCGGACCATCGCCGTCTGCGACACGAACGGCTCGAAGGCGGACAAGGTGAACAACGCCGGAGGCCGGACCTTGGAGTCGCCATGGACGAGCCAGGGCACGTTCACCGTCGACCCTCCACTCGCCTCGCTCACGATCGGCTCGAGAGGCTCCCGACGTGCGGATGGCGGCCCGACCGCCGCCTCCAACTTCGGCAACGAGGGGGGCGGAGACGGCGTGCTCGTGGGCGAAGGCGGCGCGGCGCACAGCCGCCCCGGGGACCCCGTGTGCCGGGCCACGCCGGCGGAACGAAACTTGGGCCTGGTGAACGTGGTGTTCCTGGACGGTCACGTGGAGGCGCTGTCGCTGCGGCGACTGGACGACTCCGACGAAGACGGCGAGGTCGACAACGGCCTGTGGAATGGCCTGGGCAGGCCTGACATCCGCTAGAGACGAAGCCGGCGCAAGGGAAGGGCCCGCGGAGCGATCCGCGGGCCCTTTCTCTTCGAATCAGGGGGTGGGTCGCTCGCTCCACGTCTTCAGCAATTCGGCCTCGCAGGCGCGGCGTCTGCTCGCTGTGCCTGGGTGGCGGCAACGCGGTGAGCATGCTGGTCGAGATGGCGTGAAACGCCGCAACCGACGGAGCCGCCACCGGTTCAAGCGTCCATGAACCTCCTCGTCCTCGGCGGCACCGGCTTCCTCGGACCCGCGATCGTGGAGGACGCGGCGCGGCGAGGCTGGAAGGTGACCCTGTTCAACCGGGGGAAGACCAACCCGGGGCGATTCAAGGATCTCGAGCAGATCCACGGTGACCGCGATCCTGCGAAGGCGCCAGGCCTCGAGCCTCTTCAGCAGGCGGTGGCCGCGGGCCGAACCTGGGACGCGGTGATCGACACCAGCGCGTACGTGCCTCGGATCGCCCGAGCCAGTGCCGAACTCCTGAAGCCTGCGGTGCGCCAGTACGTGCTGGTCACCACCGTGAACGTGTACGCCGAGCCTCTGCCCCGGCACGCCGACGAGTCCGCCCCGCTCGCCGAAAGCCCACCGGCCCAGGAGGAGAAGCTCTCGAACGAGAACTATGGTCCGCTCAAGGCGGCCTGCGAGCGGGCCGTGGCCGCGGTGTACGGCGATCGCGCCACCATGCTTCGACCCGCATTGATCGTCGGTCCCGGCGATCCCACCGACCGCTTCTCGTACTGGCCGGTGCGGATGCGTCGTGGAGGCCGGGTGCTGGTGCCCTCCAGCGTCCAGCCATGGAAGTGCGAGACCAGCTTCATCGACGTGCGCGACCTCGGCACCTTCGCCTGCACCTGCGTGGAGAAGGGCCACGGCGGCGCCTTCAACTGTGCGGGTCCGGCGGGCGCCCTCACCATGGACGGCCTGGTCTGGGGATGCCGCGGCGCGTTCGGCGACCAGGTGGAACTGGTGCCCGTGGACGAGGCGTGGCTGCTCCAGCAAGGCGTGCAGCCCTGGATGGGACTTCCGCTCTGGATTCCCAGTTCGCTCGCGGACGAGGCCACCATGGGCGCCATCGGCCGCGACCGAGCCCTGCAGAGCGGCCTGACGCTGCGACCCCTGGCGGAGACCGCCCGGGACACGGCGGCATGGTTCCTCAAGGAACGCCCGGACTTCGACTTCGGGTCCAAGCCCGGCGCCCCAGGACTGAGCCGCGCCCGCGAGGCCGAATTGCTGAAGACGTGGAGCGAGCGGCCCACCCCCTGATTCGAAGAGAAAGGGCCCGCGGATCGCTCCGCGGGCCCTGTTCATTTCACGCTTGCACGCCGGCCTTGGCCGGCGCCCGCATCAGTAGCGGTAGTGATCGGGCTTGTACGGGCCGGCCACCGGCACGCCGATGTACTCGGCCTGGTCCTTGCGCAGCTCGGTCAGCTTGGCGCCCAGCTGCTTCAGGTGCAGGCGGGCCACCTTCTCGTCGAGGTGCTTGGGCAGGGTGTAGACCTTCTTCTCGTACTTCTTGCCGTTGGTGAAGATCTCCAGCTGCGCCATCACCTGGTTGGTGAAGCTGCTGCTCATCACGAAGCTGGGGTGACCGGTGGCGCACCCGAGGTTCAGCAGACGGCCTTCCGCCAGCATGATGATGCTCCTGCCGTTCGGCAGCTTCCACTCGTCGACCTGCGGCTTGATGTTCACGCACTTCACGCCCGGCACCTTCTTCAGGCCAGCCATGTCGATCTCGTTGTCGAAGTGGCCGATGTTGCCGACGATCGCGTTGTGCTTCATCTTCAGCATGTCCTCGGCA
>CAIOTP010000184.1 GCA_903861235.1 uncultured bacterium
GAAGGGCATGTGGAACATCTTCATCGTGGTGTTCTGCTTCGCCCTGGCCCTGCCGTTCTTCAACCCGTACTTCTTCATCCGCTACCTCGTCGCCATGGCGTTCTTCGGCCTCTACCAGGCCATCTTCATGGCCAACGCCGGCGTCGCCTGGGACAACGCCAAGAAGAACGTCGAGGTGAACCTGCGCGCCAAGGGCACCGACCTGCACGCGGCCACCGTCGTGGGCGACACGGTCGGCGACCCGTTCAAGGACACCAGCTCCGTGGCCCTGAACCCGGTGATCAAGTTCACCACGCTCTTCGGCCTGCTGGCCGTGGAGATCGCCATCGCCATGAAGGACAACCCCGCGAAGATGTGGATCGGTCTGGGCTGCAGCCTGATCGCCTGCTTCTTCGTGTGGCGCAGCTTCTACGGCATGCGGATCCCGGCCGACGCGAAGAAGTGACCGGCCGACCGAACCTGCACCCCGCGGCCCGCTCTCCGGAGCGGGCCGCTTCCTTTTTGGCCGCGACGCCGGACCTATACTCGCGCTCCCATGAAGCCAGGACCTCTCCTGCTGGCCGCCTGCCTCGGCGCCGCGATCTGCGGCGCCGCCCTGGCCGCGCCTCAGGGCGCGGAACAGGCTGCCGCGCCCGCCATGCAGATGCCGGCGTGGATCCAGGAAGGCGTGGACCGTTACGGTGCGGTGGCCATCTTCGTGGCCTTCGTGATCAGCGGCATCGGCCTTCACCTGAGCGAGGACCTGATCCTGATCCCCGCCGGGTGGCTGGCGGCCAACGACTGGGGCATGTTCACGGAATTCGCCCTGGCCGCCTATCTGGGCATCGTGGTGGGCGACGCCGGCTGGTTCTGGGTGTGCCGGAGGTTCGGGACCCGGATCATGCACACCCGCTGGTTCAAGCGGTTCTTCCACCCCCGCCGCCTGCTCGAGATCAAGTGGCAGATCGACCAGCGCGGGGCCTGGGTCCTTCTCGCGGCCCGGTTCATTCCGGGGACCCGCACCCCGGTGATCACCATGTGCGGTCTGCTTCACATGGCGTGGTGGAAGCTGCTCCTGGTGGAGGGCACCTGCGTGCTGGTGACCGCTCCGCTGCAGATGATGATCGGATGGCTCGCGTTCCACGCCGCCGCCAAGGCGGGCGTGACCGACACCTTCCATCAGGTGATGATCGGCGTGGCCGTGACGCTGGTGGTGGTGATCGGTCTCTGGCTGGTGAACCGCTGGGTCGAGTCCCGCAAGTCGCGGCAGCGGCCGCCCCGTGCCAGCGTGCGCTGGTTCCGGATCTTCCAGGTGACCGTGGTCGCCCGTGCGGGAGCCCATGGCTGAGGGACTCTGGCAGCGGGCCATGGCCCTGCAGGCCGCCGGACA
Source organism: uncultured bacterium (assembly GCA_903861235.1). Lineage (GTDB taxonomy): Bacteria > Planctomycetota > Phycisphaerae > Phycisphaerales > SM1A02 > SYAC01. The sequence goes on from CAIOTP010000184.1 coordinate 1,370, forward strand.
GCTGGACCAGGCGCTGGCCACGGTCCGCATGCACCTGAAGTTCAAGCCCAAGGATCACGCCGGCCTGAATCTGCTCGGGGTCCTGCTGCGGATCGGTGGACAGTTCCCGCAGTCGGTCGAGGCGCTGCAACGGGCGGTGGCCCTGGCCCCGAACGAGACCGGCATCCGCAACAACCTGGCGAACTCGCTCACCTCCGCCCACCGCTTCGCCGAGGCGGTGACGCAGTGGGAGGCCGCGGTGCGCATGGATCCTCGTTTCGACATCGGCTGGATGTGCCTGGCGGTGGCGTACACCCATGTGCAACGCATCGAGGACGCCGTCGCGGCAGGCCGCCGGGGGCTTGAACTGCAGCCCGACATGCCCGAGGCCTCGGCCAACCTGGCCTTCGCCCTGCAGCAGGGCTGCCGCATCGAGGAGGCGATCGAGGTGGCCTGGCCCGCGGTGCGGCGCTCGCCCGCCGCCGAACTGCTGCATTCGAACCTGCTGCTCATGCTGAACTACGTGGACCGTGCCGCCGGCGAGGTGGCGGAGGCCCACCGCGGCTTCGGAAGGGCCTTCCCCGCGACCGATCCCGCTCGCCCGAGCGATCCCCGTCGGGATCGGCCGCTGCGCGTGGGCCTGATCTCCGCCGACCTCTGCGACCATTCGGTGGCCTTCTTCGCGGAGGCGATCATGGCCGCCCGCCCGGAGGGCGTCACCCTGGTGGCCGTCCACACGGCGGCCCCCAAGCCCGACGAGCCGACCCAGAAGCGGCTCCGAAGCCTGGCCGGCGAGTGGATCGAGGCCAACGCGCTGCCCGACGAGGTGCTGGACGCGAAGATCCGCGAAGCCCGGATCGACGTGCTGATCGAGCTCTCCGGCCACTCCGCGGGCGGGCGTCTGGCCGCGTTGGCCGGCAAGCCCGC